>JBIJDI010000423.1:0-2529 GCA_044344235.1 Sulfuritalea sp.
GCGAGGTAAAAACGGCGAAGACCGTGGCCTACGAGGTGCTGCGCGAACTGCTGCGCGAAGCCCGCCAATTTACGGCGCGCGAGATGCGGGTGGTGGCCTCGCCGAGCGTGATCGACCTCTTCCTCGAGGAGGAGTCGCAGGCGCTGGCCATGCTGTCCGAATTCATCGGCCTGCCGATTTCCCTGCACGCCGAGAGCAGCTATACCCAGGAGCAGTTCGACATCGTTTTGATGTAGGGCTAAAATCCGCCTCCGACGCGGGTGTCGTATAACGGCATTACCTCAGCTTCCCAAGCTGATGAAGAGGGTTCGACTCCCTTCACCCGCTCCAAAATAGCCCATAGGTTAGCCTGCCTGCTACACATTACCTTTACCCTGCGCCACGCCAGCAGTTTGATTCGGGTGATATCAGCACGAAGCATGCACCGAAAGGAGCGAACGATTTATGAGCAAGCAAACTAAAACGGTCCCGAGATTCGCTTCTGAGGTGGAAGAACGTGCGTTTTGGGAAAAGAACGACTCCACTGAATATCAGGATTGGGCCAAGGCTAAGCGTGTGGTGTTACCCAACTTGAAGCCGACGACCAAAACCATCTCTTTGCGCCTGCCTCAACACCTTCTGGATTCGATCAAGACTGCTGCGAACGCACGGGACGTACCCTATCAATCGCTGATCAAGGTATGGCTTCAAGAGAAGCTGCATAGCCACTGAATTGGCAGGTGCGTTCCCTCGCTGCGGCACAAATTGCTGATGTGCAGCCAGAACCCCCACAGAGGGCTCTCATGCCCGATACCCTGCCGCCACTGATCACGGCGCTCCTCGACGCCAGGCTCTATCCGCATCCGGCCGACCGCATCGAGCTGGTGGAGACCCATGCCTCCTGGCTGCTGCTGGCCGGCGCCTTCGTCTACAAGATCAAGAAGCCGGTCACCCTGCCCTTCCTCGACTACGGCACGCTGGCCAAACGCGAAGCCTGCTGTCGCGCCGAGTTGGCCCTGAACCGCCGCCCGGGCCTGGCTCCCGACCTGTATCTCGACGTGATGCCGATCGGCGGCTCCCCGGAGCGGCCGCAACCCGGCGCCCTGCCGGCAATCGAGTGGGCGGTACGGATGAAACGCTTCGACGAGGACGGCCGACTCGACCACCTCGCCGCGCGCGACCGCCTGCTGCCGGCGCAGCTGACCCGGCTCGCGGAGACACTCTGCGCCTTTCACCAGTCGGCCCCCGCGGCCGCACCGGCGACGCGTTTCGGTGCACCGGCCCTGGTGCTCGCGGCAGCGCGGGAGAATTTCGTCGAACTACGCCAGATCCTGCCGCCGGCCGAGCAGCCCCAAGTCGAGCAACTCGCACGCTGGACCGAAGACGAGTTCGCGCGCCGCGCCGCCGATTTCACCGCACGCAAGGAAGATGGCTTCATCCGCGAGGGCCATGGCGACCTGCACTTGGGAAACCTGGTGCTGATCGACGGCCGCGTGACGCCCTTCGACTGCATCGAGTTCAACGAGGATTTCCGTTGGAACGATGCCGCCAGCGAGATCGCCTTCGTCTGGATCGACCTGCTCGATCACGACCGGCCCGGGCTCGCGGCATGGTTCCTCAACGCGTGGCTGGAGGCCGGCGGCGATTTCGGGTCCATGGCCGTGTTCCGCTTCTATGCGGTGTATCGCGCCGTGGTGCGGGCGAAAGTCGCGGCGCTGCGTGGCGGGCAGGAAGGCGGCGGCCAGGCACAAACCGAGTTCGACGCGGCGCGCGGCTACCTGCAACTGGCCGCACGAATCGCCGCACCGCCAGCGCCGACTTTCTTGATTACCTGTGGCCTGTCAGGGTCGGGCAAGACCACGGCCAGTTCGGCGCGACTGCTGGACACGGCCCTGGACGCGGCCGGCAGCGTGCTACGTCTGCGCTCGGACGTTGAACGCAAGCGCCTGTTCGGCCTGGCGGCAGGGGACAGCAGTGGTTCGTCCCTGGACGGCGGCATTTACACGGCCGAGGCGACGGCGCGCACCTATGCGCGGCTGCTTGGTCTTGCGCGTGAGTTGTTGGCGGCCGGCTGGCCGGTGATCGTCGACGCCGCCTTCCTCAAGCGCGCCGAGCGCGACAGCTTCGCCGCACTGGCGACCGGGCTCGGCGTCGGCTTCAGCATCCTCGCCACCGAAGCGCCGCCGGACGAATTGCGCCGCCGGCTGCTGGCACGCAGCGGCGATGCCTCGGAAGCGACCGTGACGGTACTCGACAAGCAGCTTGAGTGGTTCGAACCACTGAGTGCGGCGGAGCAGGCGGCCGTCGTCCGCTCCTGAGCGGTGCCGCCGGTCTCGGCGGCGCCTACGCGACCTTCAAGTAGCGCTCCTTTGCCGCGCGGGCGTCGGTGGCCTCCGCGGGGGTGTAGGCGCGACCGGACCAGAGCATGCTATAGGCGATCTCCTCGTTGCCGTTCTCGCAAAGTTCGAGGACGCGCCGGAACAGCGGCTGGAAGGTTCTTGAACGATGGCTCTGCTCATGTTCTTCGAGCGACTTCCAGAAGGTCACGAT
>JBIJDI010000078.1:0-9333 GCA_044344235.1 Sulfuritalea sp.
CGAACGCGCCGGCGGCATGATCGAAGCCGCGCGCGCCCTCGGCCTCAATCCCTGGCAGGGGTTCTGGCGTGTCTCGATCCCGCTGGCGCGGCCGGCCATTGCCGCCGGCATCGCGTTGGCCTTGATGGAGACGCTGGCCGATTACGGCACGGTGGCCTACTTCGCGGTGCAGACCTTCACTACCGGAATTTACCGGGCCTGGTTCTCGCTGGGCGACCGGATTGCCGCCGCACAACTTGCCGCGGCCCTGCTAGGTTTTGTGGCCCTGCTGATCCTGCTGGAGCGCGTCAGCCGTGGCCGCGCCCGGTACCACGACACCAGCGGCCGTCGTCGTGCCACGCGGCAGGTACTCACCGGCTGGCATGCGCTGCTTGCCCAGATCGGCTGCGCGATTCCTGTTGTTGTCGGCTTTGTTCTGCCCGTGGCGTTGCTGCTGCGCCTTGCGCTGGGAGATGCCGGCGAGCAAGCCAGCGGCTTTGCCGGGCGTTTTTTCGTCTTGGCTCGAAACAGTTTTACCCTGGCGGCACTGGCGGCGCTGCTGGCGGCGCTGCTGGCCTTGCTGCTGGGCTTTGCGGCGCGCGATGGACGCCGGCTGCCGGGATTGGCGAGCCGCATCGTCGGCCTCGGCTACGCTGTTCCCGGTTCGGTCATCGCCGTCGGCGTGCTGATCCCGGTCACCCGTCTGGATCATTTTCTGGCCGGAATTTGGCAGCAGATGACGGGAGTCAATCCCGGCCTGATTCTTACCGGAGGCATCGCCGCGCTGGTGTATGCGTATCTGGCGCGCTTCCTCGCGATTGCGTTGCAAACGGTGGAGGCCGGCTTGGCCCGAATTACGCCGAGCATGGAGGCGGCGGCGCGCAGCCTCGGCAGCAGCCCTGGTGAAACCCTGCGCCGAGTGTACCTGCCGCTGATGCGCGGCAGCATGCTGACGGCCGCGTTGCTGGTGTTTGTCGACGTGATGAAAGAACTGCCGGCCACGCTGGTCATGCGACCCTTCAACTTCGACACGCTCGCCACCCAAACCTATACGCTGGCCGCCGACGAACGCTTGGCGGAGGCCTCAAGCGCGGCGCTGGCCATTGTCGCGGTCGGCCTGCTGCCGATCATTATGCTGGCGCGGCAGATTGCCGTCGGTCGCAGGGAAACGATGGCCTGCTGAATTCCTTTGCGTTCCGCGCATCTCGGCCACAATCTCGACCAGGCGACGTTCGGCTTCGCGCCGGTCAGGTCGTGTCAGAGCGACTTGTGGGTGCCGTCGCACAGCGCGCCTTTGGCACTGTGCTTGCAGCCACAAAAATAGACGGTTTTGCTTTCTTCGGCACTGTACTTGACCGGATTGAATGCGGATCCCTTGTGGCTGCCGTCACAAAACGGTTGCGACTTGCTTTTGCCGCATGAGCACCAGTAGTAATCCTTGCCCTTCTCGACTTCAATGGCGAACGGGGTCTTTGCTGCGATTTCTGGCGTGGACATTTCCTGCTCCTGATTCTGTGGGGGGAGTGCGCACTATAGAGACATTGGGGATGGCGCGACATCCTGAGCCGGGAACAGTTTGTTTCTGCCGGGAGAACAATGACCCCAAGAGTCGGCGCTGGCTCGCTTTGCGTACCTGGTATTCCGCTTCGCGGGCAGGTAACGGCGAATCAGAGCCTTTACTTCCAACCGGCGCGGTCGTAGATGCGCTGTGCGGCGACGGCGTGCTTTGCCAGCATGGCCACCGGCAAGTTGTCCGCCTTGAACTTGCCCATGGCCTCGAGCGCCGGGTTCTTGACCAACACGCTGCCGACCGCCGGCCATTCGTTGTTGCCATCTGCGAAGTAGCGCTGCGCGTCGTCGCTTGCGAGGTATTCGAGGAACCTGATGGCGGATTCCTTGTTCGGCGCGGTTTTCAGCATGCCGCCACCCGAGATGTTGATGTGTGTTCCAAAGCTCTTCTGGCTCGGCCAGATGATGTTGATGCGTTCCATCAAGCGCCGGTCTTCCGGCTTTTCCGAGCGCAGCAGGCGGGCGAGGTAGTAGGTATTGGACACCGCGACGCCGCATTCGCCGGCCGCAACGGACTTGATCTGGTCCGTGTCGCCACCTTTTGGGGCACGGGCGAAATTGGCGACCACGCCACGCGCCCATTCCTCGGCCCTGGTTTCACCAAGATGGGCGATCAGTGCGGCCATCAGCGAGATGTTGTAGGGGTGGCTGCCGGAACGCGAGCACACCTTGCCCTTGAGCTTGGGGCCGGCCAGATCTTCGTAGTTCTGTACGTCCTCGGCCTTGACCAGTTCCTTGCTGGCGACGATGACACGGGCGCGGGTTGAGAAGGCGAACCAGTCCGGACTGCGCAGATTGGCGGGAATGCGATCTTCCAGCAGTTTGGACTTCACCGGGGCGAACAGACCGAGTTCGTCGGCCTTGGCCAGACGCGCGGCATCGACCGTGAGGAAAATGTCGGCCGGGCTGTTGGCGCCTTCGTTACGGATGCGCTCCAGAAGCTCGTCTTCCTTGGCTTCGATACGATTGATCTTGATGCCCGTCTGTCGGGTGAAGTTGGCATAGAGCGCTTCGTCTGTCTGGTAGTGGCGGGCAGAGTAGAGGTTGAGCACCTTTTCCTGTGCAGACGCTGTAGCGGCAGCGACAGCGAGCACGGTGAGCATGACGAGCGGCAGAGGGGTTGATTTCATCGGGAACAAATCCAGGCCAAAATTGGGTTCCACAGATTGTATTAAGAATCATTCGCAATAGCAAGGCAAAAATAAACCAGCGCAAGGCTGGCATGGGGGAGGGCTACGTCGGACTAGTCAATACTGATGCGGCGAGCGCCGTTGAATCGCTTCGTCCAGTAACCATCCCGCAGATCCTCGATGCGGACGCGCCCGCCCGTGCGCGGGGCATGAACAAACTGGTTGTCGCCAAGATAGATGCCGACATGGGAGAAGGCTTTACGCATGGTGTTGAAGAACACCAGGTCGCCCGGGCGGAGTTCTTCCCGGTCGATGACTTCTCCCGATTTGCTCATTTCCTTTGAACTGCGTGGGAGCATCAGCCCAAGGCCTTCGCGGAAGACATGGCCGACAAAACCGGAACAATCGAAGCCGGCTTCCGGAGAGCTACCGCCGCGGCGGTAGCGGATGCCGAGCAGGTCCATGGCTTGGTCGATCGCATCCTGAGCTGTCGCCGTGGCACGATCAACGAAGGAAACCTGCAACGGCGCTGGAACCACAATGGGTTCGTCGGCACGGGCACTGGAGGCAACAAGCAGGCCGGCGAGCAGAAAAATACGCGCCAGGCGGATCGGGGTTCCTTGCATGGGGCCGGACTATAGCTCTGGTCGGCACCCGCTGTAAACCCCATTCGGTTGCTGATTCAGAGTCTTGTAAGCATCCTCTGGCTATAATCACCCGCTTGGATGCGCATCGGATCACAGCAGCCGGGTATTGACGGAACACCAATTCGAGGGGGCTATCGTGGGTTTCAAGGCTTACCTGATCAATCAAGAAGAAGGCAAGGTGGTCAGCCGGTTCGTCGATATGGACGAGTCGCAGCTCGATCCGGGCGAAGTCAGCATCGCCGTCACTCACTCCAGCATTAATTACAAGGACGCCCTGGCGGCGACCGGGACCGGGCGCATCATTCGTCGCTTTCCGTGCATCGGTGGCGTCGATCTGGCCGGGCGCGTGACGGTCAGCGCCGACTCCCGCTTCAAACCCGGTGACGAGGTTCTGGCGACGAGTTACGACATTGGTGTCGCCCATCATGGCGGTTACGCAGAAATGGCTCGTCTGCCGGCAGACTGGGTGGTCAGGTTGCCCGCAGGTCTTTCCCTGCACGATGCGATGGCCTTGGGTACGGCGGGTTTTACAGCGGCGCTGGCTGTGGTGAGGATGGAGCACGACGGACTGGCGCCGGACAAAGGCCCGGTGGTCGTATCGGGCGCAACCGGTGGCGTCGGCAGCATCGCCATCGAGATTTTGGCTAAACGGGGCTATCACGTCGTCGCTCTTACCGGGAAAGAGACCGAGAGCGACTATCTGAAGGGACTGGGTGCCAAGGAGGTCATGTTGCGCCAGTCGCTCGACCTCACGACGATCAAACCACTGGGCAAGGAAACCTGGGCCGGCGCCGTAGACAACCTCGGTGGCGATGTGCTCGCCTGGATGGCCCGCACGATGAAGGTCGGTGGCGCGCTGGCGTCAATCGGCCTCGCCGCCAGTTTCAGCCTGAACACGACCGTCATGCCCTTTATTCTGCGCGGCGTGAGTCTGCTTGGCATCGATTCGGTCAACTGCCCGATGGCGCAGCGGGCGAAGGTTTGGCAACATCTGGCGACGGACATGCATCCCGCCGACCTCGCATCGGGTTCGGCGCAGATGATTCGCGACATCTCTTTTGCCGACTTGCCGGCGGCGTTTGACGACTACATCCAGGGACGGGTCAAGGGCCGCGTCGTCGTAAATATTGCCGCTTGAATATGAGGCGCATCAGCACCACCACTTTTTCAACTGCGAAATAAAATCATAGAAGGATCGTCATGGGAAAATATGCAGAGTTCTACAAGCGTTCCATCGAGCAACGGGATGATTTTTGGGCCGAGCAGTCGGCGCTGATCGACTGGCAGACGCCACCGAAGCAGATCTGTGATTTCTCGCGGCCGCCATTTGCCAACTGGTTTGTGGGCGGCAAGACCAATCTCTGCCATAACGCGGTCGATCGCCACGCGGCGAAGCGTCCGAACGCTCGCGCCCTGGTCTATATCTCGACCGAGACCAATGAGGAAAAGAGCTATTCCTTCGCAGAATTGAAGGCTGAAGTGGTGCGCATGGCGGCGATCATGCAGGCGTTGGGCGTCGTCAAGGGCGACCGTGTCCTGATCTATATGCCGATGATCGCCGAGGCAACCTTTGCCATCCTCGCCTGCGCCCGTATTGGAGCGATACATTCGGTGGTCTTCGGTGGTTTTGCCTCCGGTTCGCTGGCGACTCGCATCGACGATGCGAAGCCGAAGCTGATCGTCTCCAGCGATGCCGGCATGCGCGGCGGCAAGGCGGTGCCCTACAAGCACCTGCTGGATGAAGCCTGCAAGATTGCAGAATTCCCGCCGGAAAAAGTCCTGATGATCGATCGCGGTTTGGACAAGGGGTGGCCCAAGGTAGCGGGCCGCGACGTCGACTACGCCGAACTGCGTACAAAATATATGGATGCGGACGTGCCCTGCGAGTGGATGGAGTCCACCGAGCCGTCCTATATCCTCTATACCTCGGGCACCACCGGCAAACCCAAGGGCGTGCAGCGCGACACGGGCGGCTATGCCGTCGCGCTGGCCGCGTCGATGAAGCACATTTTCACCGGCGGCGAGGGCGAGACCATGTTCTCCACCTCCGACATCGGCTGGGTGGTTGGCCACAGCTACATCATCTATGGCCCGCTGATCGCCGGTATGGCCACTATCATGTACGAAGGCACGCCGATTCGTCCCGATCCCGGCATCTGGTGGCAGATCGTCGAGAAGTACAAGGTCACCGTGATGTTCTCGGCGCCGACCGCGGTGCGCGTGTTGAAGAAGAGCGACAACAGCTGGCTGCACAAGTACGATCTGTCTTCGTTGAAGCACCTGTTCCTTGCCGGCGAACCTCTGGATCAGCCGACCCACGAGTGGATCATGGGCGAACTCAAGCTGCCGGTGATCGACAACTACTGGCAGACCGAAACGGGCTGGCCGATATTGTCGACGGTGCGCGGTGTCGAGGACACCAAGATCAAGTTCGGCACCCCCAGCTTCGCGGTGTATGGCTATGACCTTCGCATCTTCCGTGAAGATGGAACCGTCTGCGATGCCAATGAAAAAGGCATCGTCGGCATCGTGCCGCCGCTGCCGCCGGGCTGCCTTTCCACCATCTGGGGCGACGACGATCGTTTCGTCAGCACTTATTTCAGTCTGTTCAAGGAGCCGCAGGTCTATTCGTCCTTCGACTGGGGCATCAAGGATGACGAGGGCTATCACTACATCCTCGGACGCACTGACGACGTCATCAACGTCGCCGGTCACCGCCTCGGCACCCGCGAGATTGAAGAGGCCATACAAGGCCATACGGCGGTGGCCGAAGTGGCTGTTGTCGGCGTCAATGATCAGTTGAAAGGTCAGGAACCGGTCGCTTTCGTCGTGGTCAAGGACGCGGCGCGGGTGGCGACTCCCGAGCTGCGTACCGCGCTCGAGGCGGAGATCAAGAAGGTGGTCGACGGCAACCTTGGCGCCATTGCGCGACCGAAGCGGGTGCATTTCGTCACGGGCTTGCCCAAGACACGTTCCGGCAAGATGCTGCGGCGTTCGATTCAGGCGCTCGCTGAAGGCCGCGATGCCGGCGACCTGACAACGATCGACGATCCGTCTACGCTTGAACAGATCAAGGCAGCATTGGCGGGCTGAGCAAAGAGTTTGACCGGAGGCGCGATTCGGGTAGAATTCGCGCCTCTTTTGCAGGCAGCAGGCGCGTAGCTCAGCTGGTTAGAGCACCACCTTGACATGGTGGGGGTCGTTGGTTCGAGTCCAATCGCGCCTACCAAATATCGGTAGGAAATCAATAGATTGCAGCATAGATCAAGCCGCCTTCGGGCGGCTTTTTCGTTCCTGCTGTTATCCGTGTAGACGTTTTGTAGACCTGTCCCGGGTATTCGTCCACGGTCGTAGTGCAATATTTATTGTTCGGCGGTTGCTGCGACTTCGGGACAAGGAGTATCCCCAAGCCTCAAGGTAAAACTTGCTCCCCGCAATCCGCGTCTGCGCGAAATGCTGGTGCTTCGGCCACCCTCCCGTCCGCATGCCCTTGCGCTTCGACACCGCAATTTTGTCTCGGATGCGTTCCCCGATAACCTCCCGCTCGAACTGGGCAAAGGACAGAAGGACGTTCAAGGTCAGCCGTCCCATCGAACTGGTCGTATTGAACTGCTGGGTCACCGAGACGAAGGACACGCCGTGGGTGTCAAAGAGCTCAACCAGATTGGCGAAGTCAGCCAGCAACCGAGTCAGTCGATCGACCTTATAGACAATCACGATACGCACAGGGCGGGCACTGGGTGTTTCCGCCCGAGAACCCGCCGTCATCGTAAAGGGCTGGCAGGGCTTTCCAGCCCTGTTCCTTCTGACTGAGGATGAAGCCTTCACAAGCCTCTCGCTGGGCGTCCAGGGAGTTGAAACCCTGCTCCAGTCGTTCCTCCGAGGACTTTGCGGGCGTAGATCGCACAAGGCAGAACAGTCTTCATTTATGCAGCCCAAAGAAGAGGGTGCCGGACCAGGCCGTCCCGGTGATTTCCCGGGAGATGGCGGTGAGGCTGCGGTAGGTCCTGCCGCCATACTCGAAGCCCTCGGCTGTGAAGCTGACGTGGTAGGTCTGGCCCTGCCATTCGCGGAGCAACCGGGCGCCCGGCGCAAGTGCCACCACTGATGCCGGCACCGCCAGTTGCCGCCGGAGGCGACGAACCAACCGATCGACCTCGGTGTCAGCCTCATGAATGATCTGGTAGCACCAGGCCAGGGCACTTCGCAGCAAGGGCGACTGAGCGCGGCGTGGAGCAGGGCACCCAAAGACCGACTGCCAACGTTTGGCCAGCGCCTTGCGGTCAAGAGAAGCCAATTCCGCCAAGGCGAGCGCCGAGGCATTAAGCAGCATCGGGTCCATGCCGGTCAGCCAACGATGCGATACGCGCGGTCACCAGAATCCGACGCGGCCTGGCAGGTGACGTTGAGGCCGAGTTTCTTGCGCAGCACCCCGCTGATGGTGCCACGGACCGTATGCGCCAGCCAACTGGTAAGGGGCATCATCTGGTTGATTGTGGCGCCGGGTCCAGCCTGTAGCAGGGCGATCAGGTGGGCCTGTTTGCTGGCACCTGCCGGAAGCGTGGTAGCGGGAGGGGCCGTCCGACCGAATCGCGGGGTGCTGCGACGTGGGCTGGCCTTGAATTGGAGAACCGCGGTTGGTATGCGTACCGGGGTTGACACGGCGTCGGCTTTCACCGGCTTCTTTGTTATGACGGTGGCAACAGCCAATCACAGCGGTGTTCCTCGACGCCTGAGTGACGCTTTACCGGCGTCCATGCAAGAAGTTGCAAGCTTTGCCGGAATCGATCCGGTCAAATGGCGCTCATCAGCCACTCCAAGCGGAAGCGCAATGAAATTTCGGAGGTC
This sequence comes from Sulfuritalea sp., assembly GCA_044344235.1. Taxonomy (GTDB): domain Bacteria; phylum Pseudomonadota; class Gammaproteobacteria; order Burkholderiales; family Rhodocyclaceae; genus Sulfuritalea. Next base: position 8,174 of record JBIJDI010000078.1, read on the forward strand.
ATTTCTCACACTGCGAAAACTGGCAGCACCCCTTGTCACGGCGGTGCTGCAGCTCCGTCGCATCACCCCGGAAAAGTCCGGTGCCGACCGGTTCTCGCCCGCCGTGGCGCGCTTCCAGGTCTGAGAGCAAATGCCAAGCCGTCCTGCACACGTATTCATTGACCGGAAACAGGCCTCTTCAGGAGGGGCGACTCAGGTCATGAAGAAGGTGTCCTCGAAGGCCACATCATGAACAAAATCCACCGCATCGTCTGGAGCGCCGTGCGCGGCGCCTTTATCGTCGCCCACGAGCTAGCCTGTAGCCACGGCAAGCCGTCATCGACACAACGGGCCGCTGCCGGCCCATCCAGACCGGCGCGCCGCCGCAACCGGTTGCTTGCGCTCGAGCCGCGCTATCTCTTCGATGGTGTTGCCTTCACCGACGCGCCGCCCGACCCGCTGCACCCGGATGCACCGCAGGCGCCGGCCGAGGCCGCCCGTGTCGAGGCGCCGGTGCGCGACACCACGCTGCCGGACACGCCGGCCGCAGTCGGCACGCCCGCTGCCGCTGGGGTCGGAGGCGAGATCCTGTTCATCGATCCGGCGGTGCAGGATTATTCGTCCATCATCGCCGCAGTCAGGCCCGGCGTGCAGGTGGTGGTGCTCGACCCGACGCGCGACGGCCTGCAGCAGATCAGCGAAGCCCTGAATGGGCGGACGGGCGTCGAGGCGATCTACATCGTCTCCCACGGCGCTGCGGGAGACATCCGTCTTGCCGCCAGCGACCTGAACGCCGCCGCCCTGCAAAGCCGCGCGGCCGAATTGAGCGCGTGGCAGACCAGCCTGAGCGAAGGCGCCGACATCCTGGTGTACGGCTGCGACGTCGCCGCCGGGGAGGCCGGCAGCGCGCTGATCACCTCGCTGGCGCGCCTTACGGCTGCCGATATCGCCGCCTCCACCGACCCCACCGGCGCCGCCAGCAAGGGCGGAGACTGGACGCTGGAGTACCAGAGTGGCCCGATCGAAGCCAAATCTGCCTTTGCGGCGGATGCGCTGGCCGGGTTCATGGGCTTGCTGGGTGCATCACCAGCCATCACCGCCACTTCGATTACCGGACTGACGACGGCCGAGGACACGGCGCTGAACCTGGCCGGGAAACTGAGCGTCGATGCGGCCGAGAC
>JBIJDI010000101.1:0-8135 GCA_044344235.1 Sulfuritalea sp.
AAAGCGGGTGCGGATCTTCGCCGTGTCACCAGCGCCGACTTTCTGCTGCGCGGCCGGTCCGGGTCGGCCGCTCCACTGGCGGCGCGAATACTTGCCGGCCTTGAGGTCGGCGTCGATGATGTGGCGGATGAAATTGGAAGGCTTTTCTATGTCGGCCATGATGGCGGTGTGCTTTGCGGCGAAGCTGCAATTCTACCGGCAGGCGTAAAATGGCGACAATGAATTGGACAAGTCTTCTGGCGATCGGCGGCGGAGCGGCCCTCGGGGCCTGGCTGCGCTGGGGCTTGGGTCTCTGGCTCAATCCGGTCGTTGCGGCCATGCCGCTGGGCACGCTGGCAGCGAACCTGATCGGCGGCTATCTGGTCGGTGCCGCCGTTGCGGTGTTTCACATCAATGCCGAGCTGTCGCCCGAACTCAAGCTGTTTTTGATCACCGGCGTTCTCGGCGGGCTCACGACCTTTTCAAGCTTTTCGGCCGAAGTGGTGGCGCAGATCCAGCGCGCCGAATACGGTTGGGCGATAGCGACGGCCTCTTTGCACCTGTTCGGTTCGCTGCTGCTGACCGGCCTGGGCATCTTGACCATACACAAGCTGGCGCAATGAGGTTCGACCCCGAGGCGCGACGGGCCGGGCGGCCCGCGCTCAGCTATGACGAGGCGCTGCCGGTGAATATGCGCCGGCAGGAAATCGGCGAGGCGATACTCAAGCATCAGGTGGTCGTGATTTGCGGCGAAACCGGTTCGGGCAAAACCACGCAGTTGCCGAAGATCTGCCTTGAAATCGGCCGCGGGCTCAACGGGCTGATCGGCCACACCCAGCCCCGGCGGATCGCCGCGCGCGCAACCGCGACGCGCATCAGCGAGGAACTGAAATCAGAACTTGGCCGCCATGTCGGCTTCAAGATCCGCTTCACCGACAAGGTCACCTCCTCCTCGTACATCAAGCTGATGACCGATGGCATCCTGCTGGCGGAAACCCAGACCGATCCGCTGCTGCGCCAGTACGACACGATCCTGATCGACGAGGCCCACGAGCGCAGCCTGAACATCGATTTTCTTCTGGGCTACCTTAAAACTTTGCTGCCGAAGCGGCCCGAGCTGAAGGTGATTGTGACTTCGGCCACGCTCGATGCCGAGCGATTCTCCCGACACTTCGCCAGCAACGGCAAGGCGGCCCCGGTGATCGAGGTTTCGGGGCGGCTCTATCCGATCGAAACCCGTTACCGCCCCTTTGACGAGAAGAAGGACAGCGACCTCAGCGACGCGATTGTCGATGCCGTTGACGAAGCGCATCGAACCGGACCCGGCGACGTGCTGGTATTCCTGCCGGGCGAGCGTGAGATACGCGAGGCCGCCGAGGCGCTGCGCAAACACCACCCACCCGGCCTCGAAGTGCTGCCCCTGTTCGCACGGCAGACCGCCGTCGAGCAGGGCCGCGTCTTCGCTTCCCATCAGGGACAGCGCGTGGTGCTGGCGACCAATGTCGCAGAGACCTCGCTCACCGTGCCCGGCATCCGCTACGTGATCGATTCGGGACTGGCCCGCGTCAAGCGCTACAGCCATCGCAACAAGGTTGAGCAATTGCAGGTCGAGCCGATCTCGCGCGCGGCGGCCAGTCAGCGTGCGGGGCGCTGCGGCCGGGTCTCGGCCGGCGTCTGCTTCAAGCTCTACGATGAAGACGATTTCAACAAGCGGCCGGCCTACACCGAGCCCGAGATCCTGCGCTCCAGCCTGGCTGGCGTGATCCTGCGCATGAAGTCGCTGCATCTGGGCGACGTCGAGGATTTCCCCTTTCTCGAAGCGCCGCTGCCGCGCATGATCGCCGACGGCTATCAACTCCTGGCGGAACTCGGCGCCATCGACGAGGCGACGAAAGATCTGACGCAGATCGGTTTCGAACTGGCGAAACTGCCGCTGGACCCGAAGATCGGCCGCATGATATTGGCGGCGCGAGAACACAACTGTTTGCGCGAAGTCCTGATCATCGCCGCTGCCCTGGGCACCCAGGACCCTCGCGACCGGCCGCAGGAACATGCGGCGACCGCCGATCAGGCGCATGCCAAGTGGAAGGACGAGAAATCCGAATTCCTTTCCTATCTGAAGCTGTGGGCCGCCGGCGACGAAATCTGGAAGCACGAGACATCGAACAAGCAGCGCCAGTGGTGCCGGCAGAATTTCATTAACTGGCTGCGCCTGCGCGAGTGGCGCGACGTGCATGGCCAGCTGATGACGCTGTGTCACGAGCATGGCTGGAAGGAGAACCAGATCCCGGCCAGCTACGAGGCGATCCACAAGGCGCTGCTCACCGGGTTGCTTGGTCACATTGGTTTGATCAGCGAAGAAGACAAGAACTACCTCGGTGCGCGCGGCATACGCTTCTACATCCATCCCGGTTCGTCGCTGCTGAAGAAAGCCGGGCGCTGGATCGTCGCCGCCGAGATTGTCGAAACCTCGCGCCTGTTCGCGCGCTGCATAGCGAAGATCGAGCCGGAATGGCTGGAGCAGGTCGGCGGTCACCTGATTCGCAAGCATGTCTATGAGCCGCACTGGGAGAAGGGGCCGGGGCAGGTCGTGGCCTGGGAACGCGTGACGCTGCACGGCCTGATGCTGCATGCCAAGCGGCGCGTGCATTACGGGCCGAGCGATCCGAAACTGGCGCGTGAAATCCTCATTCGCCAAGCCCTGGTCGAAGGCGAAGTGGGCGAGGACTGGGTGCGCAAGTGGCGCTTCTTTCAGCACAATGCCAAGCTCATGAAGGAAATCCAGGCACTGGAGCACAAGTCGCGGCGGCCCGATGTGCTGGTCGATGACGAGCTGATCCATGCCTTCTACGACGACAGGATTCCCGAGGGCATCATCACCCTGGCGGCCTTCGACCACTGGCGGCGCGAGGCGGAAACGACCAATCCGAAGCTGCTCTGCCTGGAGAAGGATCAGCTGATGCGCCACGAAGCGGCGGGCATCACCACCGACGCTTTCCCGCCTGCTTTGACCCATCGCGGCCAGAGCTTCAAGCTGAGTTACCACCACGATCCGGGTGCGGCGGATGACGGCGTCACGCTGACCTTGCCACTGACGGCGCTCAACCAGTTGCCGGCCAATCGCTGCGAGTGGCTGGTGCCCGGGCTGCTCAAGGAAAAAGTCCTGGCCCTGATGAAGACGCTGCAGCAGAAGTATCGCCATCGCTTGCAGCCGCTCGATGAATTCGCCGGCGGCTTCTGCGACGCCGAGCATGACTTCGACGAGCCGCTGGTGCGTGCGCTGACGCGCGCCGCCGAGGAGCACATGGCGCTGAAGCTGCCGCTCGACGCCTTTCGCAGCGGCGAGTTGCGGCCGCACCTGTTCATGAATTTCCGCCTCACCGACGAGCATGGCGGCACGCTGGCCATTTCGCGCAACCTGGCCGAATTGCGTGCCGAATACCGCGGTCGTGTCGAGCAGGTCTATGCCGCAGCGGAGGTGCAGCACGAGGCCGCGGGGAGCGACTCGCCCGGCGCCACCGCATGGACTTTCGGCGCGCTGCCGGAGTTGATGGAAGTAAAAGTCGGCGCTGGCACCACGGTGGGCTTCCCGGCCCTGGTCGACATGGGCGAGAGCGTGCGCCTGGCCGCTTTCGATACCGAAGACAAGGCCCGCAGCGAGCATCGCCGCGGCATGGCGCGATTGTTTGCACTTCAACTGGCGGCACAGGTCAAGGCCATCGAGAAACTGCCGGGTCTGCGCGAGATCGCGCTGCAATTCATTTCGCTGGGCACCGAGAAAGAGCTGCGCGAACAACTGGTCGCCGTGACGCTGGAACGCACCTGCCTGATGGATCCGCTGCCGAGCGAAGAGTCGGCGTTCGCGACACGGCGCGAGGCGGCGCGCGGCCGCATCCTGCTGGTGGCGCAGGAGATAATGCGCCTGCTCGGCATCATTCTGGCCGAGCACGCCCTTCTCGCGAAGAAGGTCGCCGCGATGCAGAAAGCCTTTCCGCAGGGCTGCGCCGACATTGGTGCCCAGCTTGCCGAACTCATGCCGAAGAAGTTCATCGCCGTTACACCGTTCGAGCGCCTGCAGCACTATCCGCGCTATCTCAAGGCCATCACCCTGCGGCTGGAAAAAGTGCGCAGCGATCCCGCGCGTGACGCACGCTTGATGGCAGACTGGCAGGCGCTGGGCAAGCCTTGGGAACGGGAGCGCAATGCCATGCTCAAATCAGGGCAGGCGGGCGATGCGTTTCTCGACGAATTCCGCTGGCTGCTGGAAGAACTGCGCGTCGCTCTGTTCGCGCAGGAACTGAAAACCTCGTCGCCGGTTTCCGTGAAGCGATTGCAGAAAATGTGGGATGCGCGGCTGCATAAATGAGTTACGCCATTGCGCCATGAAGGAAATGCATGATTGAGGTATTTGGAGCCTTTACCAAGTCGCTGCGCGATCTGACGCGGGCCGATATCCTCTGGCAGGCGCTCTGGCCGCCCCTGCTGGCACTGGCCTTGTGGGTCACGGTGGCCGTGGCCATCTGGGCCCATGGCGTGGCGCTGATGGCGCGCATCGTACCCGAGCTGCCCTGGTCGGGCTGGGAGTGGGTGGCGCACTGGGCGGCGATTTTCCTGCTGCTGGCGACCTTCGCTTCGCTGACCTATTTCACCGCGATCGTTCTGGTGGCGGTTTTCGCGCTGCCGCGCCTGGTCAGCCTGGTCGCGGCGCGCGATTACCCGGATCTTGGACGTCACGGCGAGAACGTGTTCTGGGGCAGTCTCGGCAACACGCTGGGGGCCGGCGCTATATTTGTGCTCGGCTGCCTGGCGATGTTGCCGCTGCTGCTGATCCCGGGAGCGCTGCTGGTGCTGCCGCTACTCTGGGGCAGTTGGTTCAACCAGCGCACTTTCCGCTTCGATGCCTTGGCCGAACATGCCACGCCGGCGGAATTGCAGCGGCTGGTGCGCGACAATCGCAGTCGTTTCTATTTCGCCGGACTGGGTACTGCGGCGGCGGCGCATGTGCCGCTGGCCAATCTGCTGGCGCCCGCTCTTGCCGCGCTGGTTTTCGTGCATCTCGGGCTGGCGGCTCTGCGACGCCAGCGTCAGGAAGGAGGCGTGGTTTTATGACTGGGGCAAGCAAAGGCATCGGCGCAATCATCATCGGCGACGAGATTACCCTCGGCCGGCGCCAGGACAAGCACTTCGTCAGAATAGTCGAGCTGCTCGCCGCGCGCGGGCTGGCGCTCGACTGGGCGCTGTACACAGGGGACGACCGGGCGCGCCTGACCGAGACCTTGCGCCGGACATTTGCCGGCGATGACATCGTGTTCAGTTGCGGCGGCATCGGCAACACGCCGGACGATCACACGCGGCAGGCTGCAGCCGCCGCAGCCGGGGTCGAACTGGTACTCGATGCCGATGCGGAGCGCGAGATTCGCGGCCGCTATGCGGAGATCGGGCGCGAAGTCAGCGACTATGCGCTCGACATGGGGCGCTTTCCGGCCGGCAGCCGCATCATTCCCAACCCGTTCAACCGCATTCCCGGATTCTCCTGGGGCGACCATCATTTCGTGCCCGGCTTTCCGCAAATGGCCTGGCCGATGATCGAATGGATACTCGATACCCGATATGCCCATTGCTTCAACCGGCGGCCTTCGGCGGAGGCCGCGATCCTGGTCTGGAAAGGCATCGAGAGTGCGCTGACGCCGCTGATGCTGAGCATCGAAGCCGGGTATCCCGGCCTCAAGGTATTCAGCCTGCCTTTCCTCGGCTCGACGGAAGTCCAGCGTCACGTCGAACTCGGCGTGCGCGGTGCGCCGGAACAGGTGCCTCCTGCGATGGAGGCGATCCGGCGCGGGGTGGCCGAGCTTGGCTATGCGTTTGATGACAAGTGACCGGTTTCGTTCCGACCGCCGGTTGTTTCGGCTACCCGGACGGTGTCGCGGTCAGGGCTGATTTGATCTATGCTGGTTCCATCGTCGGCAGAGGAGTCAGTTACCACCATGATTGACCGAGAAGACCATCTGCGCCTTCAGCGCGCGAAGTTGTTCGCCAACATCAGCCTGGAAAGCGTGGAGCACCTGTTGGAGCGCTGTCATCGGCTGAATCTGGCGCGCGGTGAGCATTTGCTGGAGGCGGGTGCGGCCAACAGTCACTTGTATCTGATACTCGACGGTGAGCTGCGCGTCTATCTGGCGGATCGCGCCATGCCGGAACACGCCGTTTTCGGCGCTGGCGATTGCGTCGGCGAGATGTCACTGCTCGATGGCCAGAAGGCATCTGCTCTGGTGCTGGCGGCGAAGGATACGCGGCTGCTGGCGATGCCGCACGAGGTGCTCTGGGCGCTGGTCGATTGTTCGCACGGCGTGGCGCGCAACCTGTTGGCCATCATGGCCGGCCGCATGCGCAACGACAACCTGGCCATGATCAATTCGCAGAGCCAGAGTCTCGAATTCGAACAGGCGTCGAGCGTGGATGCGCTGACCGGGATTCACAACCGGCGCTGGCTGCTGGAAGCCTATCCGCGGGCCATCACCCGCTGCGAGCGCAGTGGTGTGCCGTTGTGCCTGGTGATTGCCGACATCGACTTGTTCAAGCGCTTCAACGACCGCTTCGGCCATCTTGCGGGTGACGCCGTGTTGCGTCGTGTGGCGCGCCAGCTGGCCGATGGCCTGCGCACGCAGGACCTGATCGCTCGCTACGGCGGCGAGGAATTCCTGATTTTGCTGCCGCAGTCCGGTCTTGATGAGGCTCTGGTGATCGCCGAACGCTTGCGTGGCCTGGTGGCCGCCTGCGCTCTGGAGACCAATGAAGGAAAACAGGGCGTGACGCTCAGTTGCGGTGTGGCGCAGATGCTCAAGGGCGAAACGCTGGATGGATTGACGGCCCGCGCCGATGCGGCCTTGCGCAGCGCCAAGGAGAATGGCCGCGACCGGGTGGAAATGGCCGGATAGAAGCGGTCAGCCCGTGCCGCCGACGGTCAGCCCGTCGATGCGCACCGTCGGCTGGCCGACACCGACCGGCACGCTCTGGCCTTCCTTGCCGCAGGTGCCGACACCGGAATCGAGCGCCATGTCGTTGCCGATCATGGAGACGCGCATCATCGCCTCGGGGCCGCTGCCGATCAGCGTGGCGCCCTTCACCGGCGTGGTGATTTTGCCGTTTTCGATGAGATAGGCCTCGGCGGTGGAAAAGACGAATTTTCCGCTGGTGATATCCACCTGGCCGCCGCCGAAGTTGGCGGCATAGAGGCCTTTTTTCACCGACTTGATGATTTCGGCGGGATCGCGGCTGCCATTGAGCATCGTGGTATTGGTCATGCGTGGCAGCGGCAGGTGGGCAAAGGACTCGCGGCGGCCGTTGCCGGTGATGGGCACATTCATCAGGCGGGCGTTCAGCGTGTCCTGCAGATAGCCGACGAGAATGCCGTCTTCGATCAGCACGGTGCGCTGCGTCGGGTTGCCTTCGTCGTCGATGGTCAGCGAGCCGCGGCGGTCGGCAATCGTGCCGTCATCCACCACGGTGACTCCCTTGGCCGCGACGCGTTGGCCGATGCGTCCGGCGAAGGTGGAACTGCCCTTGCGGTTGAAGTCGCCTTCGAGGCCGTGGCCGACCGCTTCGTGCAGCAGGATGCCGGGCCAGCCGGGGCCCAGCACCACGGTCATCTCGCCGGCCGGGGCCGGCTTGGCGGCGAGATTGACGCTGGCTTGATGCACTGCGCGGCGGGCATAGTCGCCCAGCACGGCGTCGGTGAAATAGGCGTAATCGAAACGCCCGCCGCCGCCTGAGGACCCCTGCTCGCGTTTCCCCTTTTCTTCCATGATCACCGAAATCGAAACACGCACCAGCGGTCGTACGTCGGCTGCCATGTAGCCATCGGCGCGGGCCACCAGCACAACTTCCCAGGTACCGGCGATGCTGGCCATGACTTCCTTGACCCGCGGGTCGACGGCGCGCGCCATGGCTTCGAGGCGTTCCAGCAGCTTGACCTTGGCAGCGTCGTCGAGCGAGGCGATAGGATCGTTGCCGGCATACAGCGTTGCGGGCTGCTTGCCACGCTGCAGCAGCGGCGCCAGGCGCTGGGCGCCGGCAGCGGCGATGGCGCGGGTGGTGTTGGCAGCCGTCTTCAGCGCCGCCAGGCTGATGTCGTCGGAATAGGCAAAGGCGGTCTTTTC
>JBIJDI010000079.1:0-9196 GCA_044344235.1 Sulfuritalea sp.
AGGTTTTCAGCGGGGATGCGGCAGTTCTCGAACAGGATCTGCGCCGTATCCGAGGCGTGCTGGCCGAGCTTTTCCTCGACCCGGGCGACGATGTAGCCCGGCGCATCGGCGGGCACGATGAAGGCCGAGATGCCCTTCTTGCCGGCGCCCGGATCGGTCACGGCGAAAACCACCGCGACCTGCGCGTTCTTGCCGGTGGTGATGAACTGCTTCACCCCGTTGAGCACCCAGTGATCGCCATCGCGGACTGCCTTGGTCCGGATCGCCGCCGCGTCGGAGCCGACATGCGGTTCGGTCAGGCAGAAGCAGCCAAGCCACTCTCCGCTGGCGAGCTTCTTCAGATACTTCTCTTTCTGCGCGTCGCTGCCGAAGGCGTTGATCGGGCCGCAGACCACCGAGTTCTGCACGCTGATGATGGTCGACGTCGCGCCGTCGCCCGCGGCGATTTCCTCGAGCGCCAGCGCCAGCGAAACGTAGTCGAGCCCCGCGCCGCCCCATTGCTCGGGCACTACCATGCCGCAAACGCCGAGTTCACCCAGCGCACGCAATTCCTCGCGCGGAAAGTGGCACGTTCGGTCCCATTCGGCGGCCTTGGGGGCGAGTTGCTCGCGCGCAAAGTCGCGCAGCATGTCGCGAATCTGTTCCTGTTCTTCGGTGAGAATCATTTGTAGTCCTTGTAACTCTTGCTGCCGGGGATCGGCTCGCCGGAGTCGCGCAGCCGCACGGCTTCCTTGTAACCCTTCTCCTCGGAATAATGCTTGAACCACTGGCCTTCGGGCGAGTGGCGCGTGATGCCGTCGAACAGCGTGGCGATCATCTGTGTGTTGGCCAGGCCCATGTTGTCGTAGGCCTGGTTGATCATGAGCTTCTGCATCATGAGCTGGTTCTTCGGCACGCCGGCCATGCGATTGGCCAGCTTCAGCACGGCATCTTCCAACTCCGCCTCGGGCACGGCGTCGATCACCAAACCCCACTCCTTCGCGGTGCGGCCGTCGATGGTGTCGCCGGTCAGCAGCATGCGCTTGGCCTTCTCGGCACCGAGGCGATAGACCCACATCGCGGTGGTCGGGCAGCCCCAGACGCGGGCGGGCATGTAGCCGATCTTGGCGTCCTCGGCCATCACCACGAGGTCGCAGCACAGCGCGATGTCGCTGCCGCCGGCGACGGCAAAGCCCTGCACCTTGCAGATGGTCGGCTTGTGGCTGCGCCAGAGGCTGAAGAAGTCGTCGGTGAACCCCTTCATGGCGCGGTAATCGACCATCGGGTCCCAGGGCATCGACTGCGTGCAGGGCGTATCGGCGTCGGCTTCGGCGAAGTCCTTCAGATCGTAGCCGGAACAGAAAGCCCGCCCGGCACCCTGCAGGATGATGACGTGAATCTCGTCGTCGGCATTGGCGCGATCCACGGCAATGCGAATCTCGCGCGGCATCGCCGGCACGATGGCGTTGAGCCGATCGGGCCGGTTGAGCGTGATGCGAGCGATGCGCCCCTCGGTACTGTAGGTGAGCGTCTGCAGGGTCATGGCGAGATCAAGCGAGTTCGATGCCGACGGCAGTCGCTTCGCCGCCGCCGATGCACAGGCTGGCGACGCCACGCTTCTTGCCCTGCTTCTTCAGCGCGCCGACCAGGGTGACGATCACGCGCGCGCCGGAAGCGCCGATCGGATGGCCTAGAGCACAGGCGCCGCCATGGACATTGACCTTGTCGTGCGGCAGCTTGAGGTCGTGCATCGCGGCCATGGTGACGACGGCGAAAGCTTCGTTGATTTCCCAGAGGTCCACGCTGTCCGCGCTCCAGCCGTTCTTCGCCAGCAGCTTCTTCATGGCGCCGACCGGAGCCGTGGTGAACAGCCCCGGTTCCTGGGCGAAGGTAGTATGGCCGACGACCGTGGCGACGGGCTTGAGACCGAGTTTGGCGGCGGTCGAGGCGCGCATCATCACCAGCGCCGCCGCGCCATCGGAAATCGACGAGGAATTGGCAGCGGTGACGGTGCCGTCCTTGCGGAAGGCCGGCTTCAGCGTCGGGATCTTTTCAAGTTGCGCTTTGAACGGTTGCTCGTCCTTGTCGACGAGCACATCGCCCTTGCGGCTGGAAACAGTGACCGGCGCGATTTCCCAGGCGAAGGAACCATCGGTGTTGGCCTGCTTGGCACGCGTGGTCGAGGCGATGGCAAAAGCGTCCTGCGCTTCGCGGGTGAATTTGTAGCTGCCGGCGCAGTCCTCGGCGAAAGTGCCCATCAGGCGGCCCTTGTCGTAGGCGTCTTCGAGGCCGTCGAGGAACATGTGGTCCTTGACTTCACCATGGCCGAGGCGGTAGCCGCCGCGGGCCTTGGGCAACAGGTAGGGCGCGTTGCTCATGGATTCCATACCGCCCGCCACCATGACGTCGACGCTGCCGGCCAGCAGCATGTCGTGGGCGTACATCGCCGCGCGCATGCCGGAACCGCACATCTTGTTCACCGTGGTGCAGCCGGCCGCCAGCGGCAATCCGGCGCCGAGCGAGGCCTGGCGTGCCGGAGCCTGGCCCTGGCCCGCGGGCAGCACGCAACCCATGATCACCTCATCCACCTGCTCGGGCTTGAGGCCGGCGCGTTCCACGGCGGCCTTGATGGCGACGCTGCCGAGTTGCGCGCAGGTCAGCGAGTTGAAATCGCCTTGAAACCCGCCCATGGGAGTGCGGGCGGCGGAGACGATAACGATGGGATCGGCGGGGTTTGCAGACACGGGGGTTCTCCTTCAGTTCAAAGTAGCCAGCGCCAGTTCATAGCGCTCGGAAATATGTTCTGGACTGCTGATGGTGAGGCCGAGGTCTCGCACCAGGCCGTCCTTGAGGCCGTAGATCCAGCCGTGGATGGTGAGGCCCTGACCGCGCTGCCAGGCGTCCTGGACGACGATAGTGCGCGAGACGTTGATCACCTGCTCCAGCACGTTGAGTTCGCACAGCCGATCGTGGCGCTTGCCTTCGGGCAGCTCGTCAACGCGCGACAGATGTTTCACATGCACATCCTGCACATGGCGCAGCCAGAGATCGGCAAGGCCGACGCGCTGGTGGTTGAGCGCCGCCTGCACGCCGCCGCAGCCGTAGTGACCGACCACCATGATGTGCTTGACCTTGAGCACGTCGATGGCAAACTGGATCACCGAGAGGCAGTTGAGGTCAGTGTGCACCACGATGTTGGCGACATTGCGATGGACGAAGACTTCACCCGGCAGCAGGCCGACGATCTGGTTGGCCGGCACGCGCGAATCGGAGCAGCCGATCCAGAGGTATTCCGGCGTCTGCAGATGGGAGAGCTTCTCGAAATAGCCGGGATCCACCTGCCGCATCTGCTGCGCCCAGGCACGGTTGAAATCGAACAGGTGGAACAGGTTCTCGTTGGCCACCTTGTCTTCCGACCAGTTCTCCAGATCGAGCGCGAGGAACTGGGTGCCTTCGAGCGAGGTCTGGTAATAGGCCGGCGCCTCCTGGAAACCCAGCTCGCGATACAGCTTCACGGCGATGCGCATCGCCGGCAGGGTGTCGAGCATGATGGTGCGATAGCCGATCTGCTTCGCCGCACGGATTGCCGCCAGTGCGAGCAGACGACCAATGCCAAGCCCGCGCTGCGCCGGATCGACATAGAGGCGCTTGAGTTCGCAGACGCCCTCGGCCAGCGGCCGGATGCCCACGCAACCGGCACCTTTGCCTGCAACTTCGGCGTAGAACAGCCGCCCTTGCGGCGCGGCATAGCGCCCCGGCAGCGAGGCCATTTCCTCGTCGAAATTCTGGAAGCACAGATCGACACCGAGCCAGGCCGCGTAGTTGCGAAAGAACTGGCGTACCTGTTCGAGCTCCGCGGTGTCGTCAACACCCAACTCGCGCACGCTGGGCGCCGTATCGCCAGCACCGACTTTCACAGGGTCGCTCATGGCGCAACCCTGTGAAGAAATCGTAGCGAGCGGGCCGCAGCGGGGTGCGGCCGGAGCGCAGGTACCGGAACATATGTTGTTATATGTGAGGATAGCGAGCACCGCCCAAGCCCCGATCCGGCACGCGCAGTAGATTTATTCATAGGGTTTCAGACATTGAAGATCAGGCAGGTGGTGGTGGCGTGCGCGTAGAGCTTGCCGTCAGCATCGACCAGCTTGCCTTCCGCCGTGCCGATCTGCTTGCCGGCGTGGATCACGCGCCCTTCGGCACGCACCGGGCCGACGCGGTCGGTCAGCGCGCGAATGTAATTCACCTTCAGTTCGATGGTGGTGTAGCCCTGACCGGCCTCGAGGGTGGTCTGGATCGCGCAGGCGACGCAGGAGTCGAGCAGCGTGGCATGGAAGCCGCCATGCACCGAGCCGATCGGGTTGTAGTGGCGATGCTGCGGGGTGCCCTGGAATACGACGCGGCCCTTTTCCGCCTCGACCAGGTAGAAGCCCAGCGTGTCGCTGATCGGCGGCCGCGGGAACTCGCCGGCGATCATCTTCTGGAACAGTTCCAGACCTGAGCACTCGCGCAGGTTCTCCAGCGTCAGCACGCCGGGGCCTTTCGACCGGGCCAGCACCTCGTCCTGCAGCTTCTGCCATTCGTCTCGTTTGTGCTGGCTCATCACATGGTCTCGTTGTAGAGCTCGCGTCCGATCAGCATGCGCCTGACCTCGCTGGTGCCGGCGCCGATCTCGTACAGTTTGGCGTCGCGCCACAGGCGGCCGGCCGGATATTCATTGGTATAGCCGACACCACCCAGTGTCTGAATCGTCTCGCCCGCCATCCAGGTGGCTTTTTCGGCCGAGTAGAGGATCGCGCCGGCGGCATCCTTGCGCAGCGTGCGCGCATGGTCGCCGCGGTCACAGGCCTTGCCCAACGCATATACGTAGGCGCGCGTGGCCTGCCAGGTCGAGTACATGTCGGCCAGCTTGCCCTGCATCAACTGGAATTCGCCGATGCTCTGGCCAAACTGCTTGCGCTCGTGGATGAAGGGCAGCACCACGTCCATGCAGGCGGCCATGATGCCCAGCGGGCCGCCGGAGAGCACCGCGCGCTCGTAATCGAGACCGGACATCAACACCTTGGTGCCGTTGCCTTCACCACCCAGCACGTTTTCTGCCGGCACTTCGCAGTCGTCGAAAAACAGCGGGTAGGTGTTCGAGCCGCGCATACCCAGTTTGTCGAGGTGCTGGCCCTTGCTGAAGCCCGCAAAACCTTTTTCGACGATGAAAGCGGTCATACCCCTCGCGCCCGCGGCGGCATCGGTCTTGCCATACACCACCAGCGTGTCGGCATCGCCGCCGTTGGTGATCCACATCTTGGAGCCGTTCAGGACATAACGCGCATCTGCTCCCGTTCCCTTCCGCTCGGCTTTGAGCTTCATCGACACCACGTCCGAACCGGCGCCCGGCTCGGACATCGCCAGCGCACCGACATGCTCGCCGGAGATGAGTTTGGTCAGGTACTTCTGCTTCTGTGCTTCAGTCCCGTTGCGCCGGATCTGATTGACGCAGAGGTTGGAGTGCGCGCCGTAGGACAGGCCGACCGAAGCCGAAGCGCGCGAGATTTCTTCCATCGCCACCATGTGGGCGAGGTAGCCCATGTTGGTACCGCCATAGGCTTCGTCCGCCGTCATGCCGAGCAGGCCCATGTCGCCGAACTTCTGCCACAGGTCGGCCGGGAACAGATTGTCGCGGTCGATCTCGGCAGCGCGCGGCAGGATTTCCTTCTGCGCGAAAGCCCAGACCGCATCGCGCAACATGTCGATGTCTTCGCCGAGATCGAAATTGAGTCCTAACATTCATTTCTCCTTGCCGTGCATGGTCATCAGGGTTTGCTGCATCGTGGCGCAGTGGGTGGCCTTGCCATTTTTTATGGCGTACACCTCGCCGCGAGTAATGACGAGATTGCGCCCGGATTTCAATACCTGGCCTTCGGCAACGAGGAACTCGCCGTCGGCGGGCGCCAGCAGGTTGAGCTTGAACTCCACGGTCAGCACGTCGGCGCCGACCGGCATCAGCGTAAGTCCGGCGTAGCCGCCGGCGCTATCGACGATCGTGCTGGTGATGCCGGCGTGAAAAAAGCCGTTCTGCTGCGTCAGGTCGTCGCGGAAGGGCAGGCGGATCTCGCAATGGCCGGGTGTGAGGGCGCCCATTTCGGCACCGATCAGGCTCATCACCTTCTGTCGGGCGAAGCTGCCCCGCACCGTGGCTTCCCAGTCGGGATTGTGCGGTTCAAAGCTGCTGCGGGCGGGACGTGCGGTGTGGGGCATTGCTCCTCCTGCGGATAACGACATCGTAGTTGACGTTGACGTCAACGTCAACTAGCGGGGCCGTTTTTGGGGGCGCGGGCTGGAAGCCGGCTTGCCCTCGTCGGATTTCAGCATTTCGCGACATTGCCGCTCGAAGCGGACGATCTCCTTCAGCACGGCCTGGATATCGTCGCGCTGCTGCTCGAGCGCGGCGCGGCGTTGGGCCAGTGCGCCGAGAAAGGACAGCAGCTGGGAGGACTCGTCCTCGGCCGTGTCGTACATGTCGATCAGGTCCTTGATCTCGGCCAGGGAAAGCCCCAGGCGCTTGCCGCGCAGGGCCAGTTTCAGCCGGGTCTGGTCGCGCTTGCTGTAGATGCGGTTGCCACCCTCACGCGCCGGCGAGACCAACCCGTGCGATTCCCAATAACGGATGGCACGGGTGGTGACGCCGAATTCGCGCGCCAGTTCGGTAATGGTTTGAGTTTCGTTCATGGCAGCAGACGGACACGCGGCAAATGCTGCACCGCACATAGGACCCCGAAAATTAGATAAGATGTCAAATTGACGACTTCATCCCGCAAGGGGATACCGTCTCCGCCGCTACGCGACGGAGACATAAGTTAAGCAGATTTCCCGGACCGATGCAAAGAGACCCCGTTTGAACGCACCCCTGAACGCTTCGATTGCCTACCCGCACGAGACCGCGCCCGCCCCCGGCGTGGCGGTTCCTGTCGCCCCCGGCATCGAGTGGCTGTGCATGCCCCTGCCGTTTGCCCTGAACCACATCAACCTGTGGCTGCTGGCAGATGGCGAAGGCTTTGCCGCGGTGGATACCGGCTTCGCGCAGGATCCGATCAAGGAGGCCTGGAAGTCGGCGCTCGCGGAACGGCGGCTGACGCGCTGCATCGTCACCCACTGCCATCCGGACCATCTCGGCCTCGCCGCATGGCTGGAACAGGAAACCGGCGCCGGCCTGTGGATCGCCCAGGGCGAATACCTGGCAGCGCACATGATGGTGGAACAGATCGCCGGCTACTCGATCGACTCGATGGTCGAGTTCTTTCGCCAGCACGGCCTCGAGCAGGCACGCATCGACGGCCTGGTCGCGCGCGGCAACGGCTACAAGAAAGGCGTGCCGGCGATTCCAGCGACCTATCGGCGCCTGTTCGACGGCCAGGTGCTGAAGATCGGCGACCACGACTGGCGCACCATCGTCGGCTACGGCCACGCCCCCGAACACATGAGTTTGTATTGCGCGGAACTGGGCGTGCTGATTTCCGGCGACATGTTGCTGCCGCGCATCTCGACCAATATTTCGGTGATGGCAAGCAACCCTTACGGCGATCCGCTCGGTCTGTTCCTCAACTCCATCGACGGCTTCCGCACCCTGCCCGCGGACACCCTGGTATTGCCTTCGCACGGACGCCCGTTCCGCGGCCTGCATGCCCGCGTGGACCAGCTTCACGCTCATCATGCCGAGCGCTGCGAGGTGCTGCTCGACGCCTGCGCCGGGCGCGCCAAGAGCGCCGCCGAGCTGATCGGCGTGCTGTTCGGCCGCGAACTACCCGACCCGCACCAGACCATGTTTGCCATGGGTGAAGCGATCGCCCATCTGAATTACCTTGAACACGCAGGAAAGATGCACCGCATCGAAGAGAACGGCCTTGTCCGTTACACCAGTTAACCCAAGGAGTCACCATGTCCGCACACGAGAAGAATGCTTTGCCCGATCCCAAGGAAATCGCCAAGACCTACGCTGAGGTTGCCCAGCGCGCCTCGAACCTGATCACCGAGCACATAAAGCGCCAGATGAAAAAGGGCGTGTCCGCGCCTACTGACGACCTCGGCATTGCGCAGGCCTTCATGGACATGATGGCCAAGATGCTGGCCAATCCCTACAAGCTGGCGCAGGCGCAGATGAATCTGGTGTGGGATTATTTTTCGCTGTGGCAACACTCGACCATGAAGATGATGGGCGTGCAAGGGGTGCCGGTGGCCCTGCCGAAGAAGGGCGACAAACGCTTTTCCGACCAGCAGTGGGAAGAGCATTTCATGTTTGACTTCGTCAAGCAGTCCTACCTGATCACGGCGCGCCACATTCATGACTCGGTAGGCAATGTCGAGGGCCTCGATGACATCTCGAAGAAAAAGGTGAACTTCTTCACGCGCCAGTTCATCGACGCGATGGCCCCGTCCAACTTCGCCATGACCAACCCGGAAGTGCTGCGCGAGACGGTCAAGAGCCATGGCCAGAACCTGCTCAAGGGCTTCAACAACCTGCTGCGCGACATCGAGGAAGGCGACGGCCAGTTGCGTGTCAAGATGACCGATCCTTCCGCCTTCGAGATGGGCAAGAACGTCGCCACCTCGGCCGGCAAAGTGATCTTCCAGAACGAGATGATCCAGCTGCTGCAGTTCACTCCGACCACCAAACAGCAATACAAGCGGCCGCTGCTGATCATTCCGCCCTGGATCAACAAGTACTACATCCTCGACCTGCGCGAGAGCAATTCCTACATCAAGTGGGCGACCGACCAGGGCCACAGCGTGTTCGTCATCTCCTGGGTGAACCCGGACGCCAAGCTGGCGAAGAAGGGCTTCGACGATTACATGACCGAAGGCGCGCTGACCGCCATCGACGTCGTCTGCCAGCAGACCGGCGAGAAGGAAATCAACATGATCGGCTACTGCCTCGGCGGTACGCTGCTCGGTTCGACCATGGGCTACATGGCGGCCAAGAAGGACAAGCGCATCGCCTCGGCGACCTTCTTCGTCGCCCTGCTCGACTTCTCGATCCCGGGCGAGCTCGGCGTCTTCATCGACGAAGGCCAGGTCGCCAGCCTCGAAAAGAAGATGGAAGAGCGCGGCTACCTCGAAGGCTCGGAGATGGGTACCACCTTCAACATGCTGCGCTCCAACGACCTGATCTGGACCTTCGTGGTGAACAACTACCTGATGGGCAAGGAACCCTTCCCCTTCGACCTGCTCT
>JBIJDI010000080.1:0-9129 GCA_044344235.1 Sulfuritalea sp.
GCAAACCTTGCTCATCAGCTTGGCGCGCGGATCGAAGTTCTTGTACACGCGATGACCGAAGCCCATCAGCTTGAAGCTGTCGTTCTTGTCCTTGGCGCGGTTGATGTACTCGCCGACACGCGAGACGTCGCCGATTTCCTCGAGCATTTGCAGGCAGGCCTCGTTGGCGCCGCCGTGCGCGGGGCCCCACAGACAGGCAATGCCCGCCGACATGCAGGCGAACGGGTTGGCGCCGGAAGAGCCGGCGAGCCTCACGGTGGACGTCGAGGCGTTCTGTTCGTGGTCGGCATGCAGGGTGAAGATGGTGTCCAGCGCATGGGTCAGCACCGCGTTCGGCTTGTATTCCTCGCAGGGCGTACCGAACATCATGTGCATGAAGTTGGCGGTGTAGTCGAGATCGTTGCGCGGATACATGAAGGGCTGGCCGGTGTTGTACTTGTAGGCCATGGCCACGATGGTTGGCAGTTTGGCCACCAGGCGGATGAATGAGACATTCCGTTCGGCGGGATCGGTGAAGTCGACCGCATCGTGGTAGAAGGCCGCCAGAGCACCGACGACACCTACCATGACCGCCATTGGATGCGCATCACGACGGAAGCCCTGGTAGAACTTGACCAGTTGCTCATGCACCATGGTGTGGTTCTTGATGGTGCTCTCGAACTTGGTCTTCTCGACCGCGTTCGGCAGTTCGCCGTTCTTCAGCAGATAGGCGACTTCAAGGAAGTTGCAGTTTTCAGCCAGTTGCTCGATGGGATAGCCGCGATACAGCAGTTCGCCCTTGTCACCGTCGATAAAGGTGACCTTCGACTGGCAGCTTGCCGTGGAGAGAAAACCGGAGTCATAAGTGAATAATCCGGTTTTGGCGCCAAGGGTACGGATGTCGATGACGTCGTTGCCATGCACGCCTGTCATCACCGGAAACTCGACGGTCTTGCCATCAATGGTAAGGGTTGCTGTGCGATTCGTGCTCATGGTCATTCCTCTCTTCGGGTCAGTTGCGGTGCTGCAGTTCTTCAAAATTGGCTATCGGCGAAACTTCCCGCAGCCGCTTGATCATTGACGCCTGTTGCGGATCGTCGGTGACCTCTCTGCCACTCACCAACGCCCATAAATCGTGGTCTTCCAACTCCAGAAGACTTTCCAGTGCCGCTTCGCCCTGCACATCGAGAGTGTCTTCATAACGCTCCCAGAAACGGTCGAACACCAGATCCAGCTCCAGCAAGGCACGCCGGCAATGCCATTTCAGGCGATTGATGCGCGCCTTGCGATCCTCTTCCACCGTCAGACGGCCCGGCGAACCATCATTTCCTTGATCTTGCCGATTGCCTTGGTCGGATTCAAGCCCTTGGGACACACATCGACGCAGTTCATGATGGTGTGGCAGCGGAACAGGCGATACGGGTCTTCCAGATCGTCGAGCCGTTCGCTGGTTGCCTGGTCCCGAGTATCGGCGATGAACCGGTAGGCCGCGAGCAGGCCGGCCGGGCCGACGAACTTGTCCGGATTCCACCAGAATGAAGGGCAGGACGTCGAGCAACAGGCGCACAAAATGCATTCGTACAGACCGTTCAGTTCCTCGCGGTCCTCCGGCGACTGCAGGCGCTCGCGCTCGGGCGGCGGATCATTGTTGATCAGGTAGGGCTTGATCGAGTTGTACTGTTTGAAGAACTGCGTCATGTCCACGATCAGGTCGCGAATCACCGGCAGGCCCGGCAGCGGACGCAGCACGATCGGCTTGCCGGCGGGGAAGCTCTCCATCGCGGTCAGGCACGCCAGCCCGTTCTTGCCGTTGATGTTCATCGCGTCAGACCCGCAGACGCCTTCTCGGCAGGAGCGGCGGAAAGAAATCGAATCGTCTTGCGCCTTCAGCTTGACCATGGCGTCGAGCAGTTTGCGGTCGGTCGAATCGATCTCGACCGAAATGTCCTGCATGTAGGGCTTGGCGTCCTGATCCGGATCGTAGCGATAGATCCTGAATTGGACGGTACGTGTGGCATTCGTCATCGTCTGTTCCTTGTCAGTAAGCACGCTTCTTCAGCTCGATGGTGTCAACACTCATCGGCTTCATCTGCACTGCTTTGTAATCGAGGCGATTGCCTTCGCGGTACCACAGCGTGTGCTTCAGCCAGTTCTTGTCGTCGCGACCGTCCGGCGTCTCCGGCGTATCGATTGCATCATCGCGGACGTGGGCGCCGCGCGACTCGGTACGGGCGTTGGCCGATACGATGGTGGCCTTGGCTACTTCGATCAAATTGTCCAGTTCCAGCGCTTCGATGCGCGCCGTGTTGAATACCTTCGACTTGTCCTTGATCTGAGTCTGGGCCACCTGCCCGGCAATCTCACCGATGCGTTCGACACCCGCGGCAAGCATGTCCTTGAAGCGGAACACGCCGGCGTGTTTTTGCATGGTGCGCTGCATGGCCAGCCGTGTTTCGTGCACGTCGGCGCCATCTTTCTGATGATTGAGGCGATCGAGCCGCGCCAGGGTCTTGTCGATGGCTTCCTGCGGCAAGGGCTTGTGCGCCTTGACGTTGGCGCGGAGCTCGTTCACCGCCGTTTCGCCAGCCGACTTGCCAAACACCAACAGGTCGAGCAAGGAATTGGTTCCGAGACGGTTGGCACCATGCACCGACGCACAGGCACACTCGCCGGCGGCATAAAATCCCGTGACGGGCGTGCTCTGGTTGCCGTCCTTCGGCACCACCACCTGTCCCAGATAATTGGTTGGGATGCCGCCCATCTGGTAATGGCACGTCGGCACCACCGGCAGCGGTTCCTTGAGACAATCGACGCCGGCAAACTGAAGACCGATTTCATGAATGCCGGGCAGGCGTTTCATGATGGTTTCCGGCGGCAGATGCGTGATGTCGAGCAGCACGAAATCCTTGTTCGGCCCGCAACCGCGACCTTCGTTGATCTCGGTGGTCATGGCGCGCGATACGACGTCGCGCGAGGCCAGATCCTTGGCATTCGGCGCATAGCGCTCCATGAAGCGCTCGCCCGCCGAATTGCGCAGGATGCCGCCTTCGCCGCGCACGCCTTCGGTAATCAATACCCCGGCGCCGGCGACGCCGGTCGGATGGAATTGCCAGAACTCCATGTCTTCCAGTGGAATGCCGGCGCGGGCCGCCATGCCGACACCGTCGCCGGTGTTGATGAAGGCATTGGTCGAGGAGTAATAGATGCGCCCCGCTCCACCTGTCGCGAAAATAGTGGCCTTGGCGTGGAATACGACGATTTCGCCGGTTTCCATGTCCATGGCGGTGACGCCAAGAACGTCCCCTTCGGCATCGCGCACCAGATCGAGCGCCTGCCATTCGACAAAAAATTGCGTATTGACCTTGATGTTGCGCTGGTACATCGCATGCAGCATGGCGTGCCCGGTGCGGTCGGCGGCGGCACAGGACCGGCGTACCGGCTTTTCACCAAAGTTCGACATGTGACCGCCGAACGGACGCTGGTAGATCTTGCCGTTGTCGAGGCGGTCGAAGGGCATGCCGTAATGTTCGAGTTCGACGACCACTTCGTTGGCCTTGCGGCACATGAATTCGATGGCGTCCTGGTCGCCGAGCCAGTCGGAGCCCTTGACCGTGTCATACATGTGCCAGTGCCAGTGGTCTTCTTCGGAATTGCCCAGGCTGGCGGCAACGCCGCCCTGCGCCGCGACGGTATGCGAGCGGGTCGGAAAAACCTTGGTCAGCACGGCGGTCTTGTAACCCGCCTCGGACAACTGAATCGCGGCACGCAGACCGGCGCCGCCGGCACCGACGATCACTGCGTCAAATTTGCGAACGGTATAAGACACTGTCACAGCCTCCAGATGATCTGAATTGCCCAGCCGGCGTAGCCGACCAGGGCGAGAAGCGTCAGCACGTGCAGGATGACGCGAACCGCCGCGGAATTGAGGTAGTCCATCCAGATGTCGCGCACGCCGACCCAGGCGTGGTAGCAGAGGCTGATGATGAACAGGAAGGTGATGTAGCGGATGAAGCCGTTGGCCATGAAGGCGTGCCAGGCTTCACGCGAAGCGGTTACGCCGCCCAGCGTCGCCGCAAAAATTATTAACGTATAAACCGCCATGACGACGCCGGTGATGCGCTGTACCAGCCAGTCCATGAGGCCGTAGTGAGCTCCGACAACCAGTCGTTTCATATCAGTACGCTCCCAGCAGCTTGAGGCCGAAGATCAGGGTCAGCGCAAGGCTGACGACCATTACGGCCACGGCAGAGGCGTGCGCCTGCTGCTTTTCGACGCCAATATGAATGTCAATCAGGAGGATGCGGATGCCCATGCAGAAGTGGTGCAGGAAAGCCCACAACAACCCCACCAGGATCAGTTTGACCAGCAGATTGCCGGTGACCGCAGCGAACGTCGCGGCGCTCTCGGCACTTGAGCCAAGCGACAATTGAAGCAGCCAGATCAGCAGCGGCAGCATCAGGAAAAGACCCGCCCCGCTGACGCGGTGCAATATCGAGGCGAACCCTGCCAGGGGCAGCCTGATTTCATGAAGCGCCAAATACTTTGGGCGCTGCTTGGTCATCTCTGGCATAACAAGATACCTCCGAATTTGATGCGCTGCACTATAAGACAAACCGTCTCAGGTTCAAAACAAATTTTATACCCAGGACTAGCCAAGCTCGTTGAAGTAGCAATGGTCATTCGTCGAGTAAAGCCCCCGCCGCCACTCGACCGGCTTGTCGCCATAGGAAAAGCTGACGCGCTCGACGGACAGCAGCGGGCTCCCCTCGGGCACCCGCAGCAGTTCGGCGCTGGCGCGATCCGCCGGTACGGCACGCAGGCGCTCTTCGGCACGAATCATGCGGATGCCGAAGCGGTTTTCGAAAAAGCTGTAGAGCGACCCTTGATAGTCGCGCAGCATCTCCAGGGTCACCGTGCCGAAAATGCTGCCCGGCAGGTAGATTTCATCCACCACCACGGGCTTGTCGGCGAATTGCAGCAGGCGGCGCACGATGTTGATCGGGTCGCCGATGTTGAGCTCGAGCATGCGCGCGACCTCGGGACCAGCTTTGGCGCGCCAGCATTCGAGGGGAACACTCTGGGCCTGCTCGATGCCGCCGGCCAGTGGCACCAGGCGCAGAAAGCGGAAGAAGGCACGCGGATCGTCATGCGAGGCGACGAAGGTGCCTTTGCCTTGCCGGCGTAGCAGAAGATTCTCCGCTGCCATTTCGTCGATGGCCTTGCGCACGGTGCCCTGACTGACATTGAAACGGGTAGCAAGCTCCGATTCGCTGGGAATGGCTTCTCCCGGACGCCATTCGCCGGATTCGAGTCGCTGCAAGAGCAGGCTCTTGATCTGACGATACAAGGGACTGAAGGTCGGCGAAGACGCCGCCCCGGAAGAGGTCACCTTGGGAGACACATTGGAATCCGGCATGAACGGCATTTGAACACATTTTCCAAAGCTCGTCCACACCATATCTTATGTCTTATATAAGACATTTGACAGATATTGACACAGCGCAGCACAGGAATTAACATTCATGCCAACGGTCCAGCCGTATCGGCGTAAAGTTACGTTTTGCAGCGCGCCTCCAGATCGATCCGCTTTCTTGCAGTCTTGTCCAATCGATTCAAATTGATACAGGAGTTCTACAAATGGCAAAAGCCCCCGTTCGTGTTGCAGTGACCGGCGCCGCCGGGCAAATCGGATACGCCTTGGTTTTTCGCATAGCGGCTGGCGAAATGCTCGGCAAGGATCAACCCGTGATCCTGCAGATGCTGGAACTGCCGATGGAGAAGGCCCAGGCTGCGTTGAAGGGCGTGATGATGGAGCTTGACGATTGCGCCTTCCCGACCCTGGCCGGCATGGTCGGCACCGATGATCCGAAAGTCGCTTTCAAGGATGCTGACTACGCCCTGCTGGTCGGCGCCAAGCCGCGCGGCCCGGGCATGGAGCGCAAGGACTTGCTGATGGAAAACGCCAAGATCTTCATCGAGCAGGGCAAGGCTTTGAACGACGTCGCCTCGCGCAATGTCAAAGTGCTGGTGGTCGGCAACCCTGCCAACACCAATGCCTACATCGCCATGAAATCTGCTCCCAGCCTGCCGAAGAAGAACTTCACCGCCATGCTGCGTCTCGATCACAACCGCGCCGTCTCGCAACTGGCCGCGCGTACCGGCAAGACCGTTTCCGATGTTGAAAAAATGATCGTCTGGGGCAACCACTCGCCGACCATGTATCCGGATCTGCGCTTCTGCACCGTGGCCGGCGCCGCAGCCCCCGCGGCCATCGGCGACGAAACCTGGTATCGCGACACTTATATCCCGACGGTCGGCAAGCGCGGCGCGGCGATCATCGCCGCACGCGGCGCATCGTCTGCTGCCTCTGCTGCCAACGCCGCGATCGGCCACATGCACGACTGGGCGCTCGGCACCAACGGCAAATGGGTCACCATGGGCATTCCTTCCGACGGCACCTACGGCATTCAACAGGACATCATTTACGGCGTACCTGTGACCTGCGAAAACGGCGAGTACAAACGCGTTGAAGGCCTCAGCGTCGACGACTACTCGCGCAGCATGATGAACAAGACCCTGGCTGAACTGCAGGAAGAGCAAGCCGGCGTCGCCAGCCTTCTCGGCTGATGGCAGGCGACAGGATGAAGCAGAGCACACTGCGGTAAATCCGACGTGAGCCCCCCCCTTCATCCTGCCGCCGTGCTGTACCGTGGGGAGAAGCCCTTCCCCGCGCTGGCGGCCTGCGAACATTTCGCCGGCTCGGAAAAGACCATTCGCAAGGCCTTGCACCTGCAGACCGAACTATTGGTCGACGAGCGGCCGGTCTTCGACGTCACCGCGGATTGCGAGGATGGAGCGGCCGCCGGTCACGAGGCCGAGCATGCAAGCATGGTGGCCGACCTGCTGATGGGCCCGGCAAACAGCTATGGCCGCCTCGGCGCCCGCATTCATGACGTGACACACCGGCACTGGCGCGAAGACCTGCAGATCATCGTCGGTCGCGCCGGCAACCAACTCGCCTACATCGTGTTGCCCAAAGTCACTAACGCCGACGACGCCCTGACGCAGATCGTTGCGCTCGACGAAGTGCGCGCGCGCTACAACATCGAACGTCCGATTCCGGTTCATGTCCTGATCGAAACACCGGGTGCGCTGCATGAGGTCTGGCAAATCGCCGCCCTACCCCACGTTGAATCGATTGACTTCGGCCTGATGGATTTCGTCAGCGCGCATCACGGCGCAATTCCCGGCAGCGCCATGCAGTCGCCCGGCCAGTTCTCGCACCCGCTGATTGCCCGTGCCAAGTGCGACGTCGCTGCTGCGGCACTTGGCAATGGCGTGATCCCTGCGCACAACGTCACCACCGAATTGAACGATCCCGACGTGGTGCGCGAAGATGCGCGTCGCGCCCGCAATGAATTCGGCTTCCTGCGCATGTGGAGCATCCACCCGCGCCAGATCCAGCCGATCGTCGAAGCGATGCGACCTGATTTTGCAGAGGTCACCGAAGCCGCCGGTATCCTGATGGCGGCGCAGTCATCCAATTGGGGCCCCATTGCATGGGAAGGCAAATTGCATGACCGCGCCTCCTATCGCTATTACTGGGAGTTGCTGCGCCGGGCACACGCCACCGGTGCTGCGCTGCCACCCGAAGCACGGCACCGGTTTTTCCAGCCTGCCGCACACGATCCGCTCACCGTTTCCCACTGATCCCAACAAGAGGAATTCATCATGCTTGAAGCCTATCGCCAACACGTCGCCGAACGCGCCAGCCAGGGTATTCCCCCTCTACCCTTGACGAAGCAGCAGACCGAAGAACTGGTCGCCCTGCTGAAGAACCCGCCCAAGGGCGAGGAAGCAGTCCTGGTCGACCTGATCACGCATCGCATTCCGGCTGGTGTGGATGACGCGGCCAAAGTGAAGGCCGAG
The DNA here is from genome assembly GCA_044344235.1 of Sulfuritalea sp. GTDB lineage: Bacteria > Pseudomonadota > Gammaproteobacteria > Burkholderiales > Rhodocyclaceae > Sulfuritalea. The sequence continues at coordinate 7,909 of JBIJDI010000080.1, forward strand.
TTCCTCGCTCGTGTTGCCAAGGGTGACGACAAATGCGCGCTGATCTCCCGCGAGAAGGCCACCGAACTCCTCGGCACCATGGTCGGCGGCTACAACGTCAAGCCGCTGATCGACGTGCTCGACGACGCCGTGGTCGGCGCCACCGCCGCGAAGGCGCTGAAATCCACCCTGTTGATGTTCGACTTCTTCCATGATGTCGCCGAGAAGGCGAAAGCGGGCAGTGCCAACGCCAAGTCCGTGATGCAGTCCTGGGCCGATGCCGAGTGGTTTACGCAGCGCCCCGAAGTGCCAAAGAAGATCAGCGTCACCGTATTCAAGGTCACCGGCGAAACCAACACCGACGATCTCTCCCCGGCGCCCGATGCATGGAGCCGCCCCGACATCCCGCTGCACGGCCTGGCCATGCTGAAGAACGCCCGCGAAGGCATCACACCGGACAATCCCGGCACCGTCGGCCCCATGAGCCTGATCGTCGAACTGAAGAAGAAGGGCCATCCGGTCGCCTATGTCGGCGACGTGGTCGGTACCGGGTCTTCGCGCAAGTCCGCAACGAACTCCGTACTGTGGTGGACCGGCGACGACATTCCCTTCGTCCCCAACAAGCGCTTCGGCGGCTTCTGTCTCGGCAGCAAGATCGCCCCGATCTTTTTCAACACCCAGGAAGATGCCGGCGCCTTCCCCATTGAGTGCGATGTGGCGCAGATGAACATGGGCGACGTGATCGACATCTATCCTTTTGACAAGAAGATCGAGAAAAACGGCACCGTGGTTTCCACCTTCGACTACAAGTCGGAAGTGTTGCTAGACGAAGTCGTGGCCGGCGGCCGCATCAACCTGATTATCGGTCGTGCCCTCACCGCCAAGGCGCGCGAGTTCCTCGGCCTGCCCGTCTCCACGCTGTTCCGCTTGCCGCAGCCGCCCGTCGATTCCGGCAAGGGCTTCTCGCTGGCGCAAAAAATGGTCGGTCGCGCCTGCGGCCTCCCCGAGGGCAAGGGCATCCGTCCGGGCACCTACTGCGAACCGAAGATGACCTCGGTCGGCAGCCAGGACACCACCGGCCCGATGACTCGCGATGAACTGAAAGACCTCGCCTGCCTCGGCTTCTCGGCCGACCTGGTGATGCAGTCCTTCTGTCACACCGCCGCCTACCCGAAGCTGGTCGACGTCAAGACCCACCGCACCCTGCCCTCCTTCATCACCGCGCGCGGCGGCATTTCGCTG
>JBIJDI010000081.1:0-9066 GCA_044344235.1 Sulfuritalea sp.
TGGCCGTGATGTTCATGGTCGACATGAGCGGCTCGACCAAGGGCTGGGTCAATGACGCCGAGCGCGAATCGCTGGTGCTGCTGTGCGAAGCCATCGAGGCGCTGGGCGACAGCTACGCCATCTACGGTTTCTCCGGCTGGACGCGCACCCACTGCGACATCTATCCGGTGAAGCGCTTTGCCGACCGCTACGACGCCGCCACCCGCCAACGCATCGCCGGCATCGAGGCCAGGGATTACACGCGCATGGGCGTCGCCGTGCGCCACCTCTCCGGCTTGCTGGTGCGGCAGAACACGCGCCACAAGCTGCTGGTGACGCTGTCCGACGGCCGCCCGGATGATTACGGCGACGAATATCGCGGCCGCTACGGCATCGAGGACACCCGTCGCGCCCTGCTCGAAGCGCGCGAAAAAGGCATCCGCAGCTACTGCGTTACCATCGACCGCCACGGCGCCGACTACCTGCCGCAGCTTTATGGTCCGGTGCACTACTCGGTGATCGACGACGCGAAAAAGCTGCCGCAGAAGATCGCCGAAATCTACCGCAAGCTGACCGGCTGAGGCGGTTTCCGGCTAGGCCCAGGGGTTCACCACGGTGAGCCCTTCTATCCCCTTGAAGTCCTTGCCATTGCGGGTGGCCAGCGGCAGGGCGTGGGCCAGGGCGATGGCGGCAATCTGCGCGTCTTCGGTAGAGATTGCCTGCCCCTGACGAATGCGCGAAGTGACGAGCAAGGCATATTCGGCGGCGGAGCCATCGTCGAACGGCAGGCTGCGTCCGGCAAAATCCTCGGTGAACATCTGCTCCGCGGTTGCCGCCAGGCCGCTGCGACGCTTGCCGGCGGGCAGCAGCGCGATGCCCAGCAGAATTTCGGCACGGGTAATTGCGCAAACAAAAAATGCGGCCCCTTGCTGTTGTTCAAACCAATCCAGGACTTCAGGGGCCGGCTTCGGCCGCATCAGTTCCGAGAGAACGTTGGTATCCAGCAGGATGCCGCTCGTGCTCATTCGGGAATCACCGGCAGTCGAGCTGCTCGACGCTTCGGGATCGGCAAGTCCTCCGCGTTCAATCCCTTGAAGCGCTGGTGAATCCTCTCGGCGAAGCCGGTTCCGGCGGGCTGCGCCGACACGGCCCGGCGCAGGATGTCGCGCGCTTCCTGCTCCATCGAACAGCCGTGGCGGGCCGCTTGCTGGCGCAGCAAGCTCTTGATGTCGTCGTCGACGTTGCGGATGGTCAGATTGGCCATGTGATTGCCTTCAATGATTGCAATGCAGGCATTGTAGGCACAGTTCCTGGATGTGGCAAGTTGCCTGCCCGCGAAGCGGCGTCCCAGGCATGCAAAGCACCGGCTGGCGAGCTTTGGTTCTTCGCCAGGAAAGTCGGCGCCGGTGGGGCGGCGTTGCAATCGCGCACTTGCCGTCGCAGGCCGAAGGCCAGATACTTCACGGCAGGGGCGGGTCCCGAAACCAACCAGGAAGAAACGATGAGCGAGTTTTCAGGAAAAGTGGCCTTGGTCACGGGTTCGAGCAGCGGCATCGGCGAGGCCATTGCACGACGGCTCTCCACCTTGGGCGCGTCTGTCGTTATCAACTCGGCGAGCTCGGTCGAAGCCGGCACCCGCATCGCCACCGAACTCGGCAAGGACTCGCTCTACGTGCAGGCCGACATCGCCGACAAGGCGGCGGGTGAGCGGCTGCTGGCCGCGACCCTCGAGCGCTTCGGTAAGCTCGACATCCTGGTGAACAACGCCGGCTGGACCACGGTCGTGCCGCACACCGACCTGGCGGCGCTGACCGACGAAATCTTCGCCAAGACCTTCGACGTCAACGTCACCGGTACCTGGATGCTGACCAAGGCGGCGATGCCGCACCTGCTGAAGAGCGACGACGGCAATGTCATCACCATCACCTCTATCGCCGGTCTGCGCCCGGCGGGCAGCTCGATCGCCTACTCGATGGCCAAGGCCGCGCTCAACCAGATGACGCTCCTGCTGGCCAAGTCCTTTGCGCCGGTGCGCGTCAATGCCGTCGCCCCCGGCCTCGTCGAAACGCCGTGGACAAAGGATTGGCAGGCGCAGCACGAGGCGATCAAGACCCGCGCTCCGCTGAAGCGCGCCGCCACGCCGGACGACTGCGTCGAGGCGGCCCTTGGCCTGCTGCGCAACCGCTATGTCACCGGGCAGATCTTCGTGGTCGACGGCGGGCTTACCTTGACGATGTAAACTCAAGCAATGAGCATGATTGAACCAATTCCGCCAACCGATGGCGAAGGCTATCTGGTCGATCCGGGCGACTGGAGCGAGCAGGTGGCGGCGATTCTTGCGCAGCAGGAACAGATCGAGCTGACCGACGCCCACTGGGACGCGATCCGTTTCATGCGCGACTACTACCAGGAGCACCAAGTGATTCCGGATGTGCGCTTCGTCGCCCGGCATCTGGCGGCGCGCTTCGGCGCCGCTGCGCGCAACATGATCTTCGAGTTGTTTCCCTACGGCTACGTCAAGCAGGCTTGCCGCATTGCCGGGATGAGGCGGCCGCGCGGGTGGAGTACGGGTTAGGACGCAACCCGCTTGCCGCCGCGATTGCGGCGCTACGTTTAGGATGCAGCGGCACGCCTCTTGCCTACACCTGATTCATGCTGCGCATCCTCATCATCGACGAATCCCGTGCCCGTGCCGCCGAACTCTGCGCGGCGGCTTTGCACAGGGCATCAGCGCTGCCCAGTATCAGGCAGTAACCCAGGTCAGCAAGGCGACGGCCACGCGCCATCTTGTCGACCTCGTTGCCAAGGGGTGCCTGATCAGGCTTCCCGGCGGCGGCCGCAACACGCGCTACCAGATCGCCCCGGAGTCGCCAAAAGGAGCAAGCCCCCTCCCTTGAAATGGGGATCGGCGCCCCCATATCGGCGTCTCGACAGCAGTTTCATAAGGATTTTCCGATGACCACCGACACCCAGACCGCGCCAGCCTCACGCGAAACCCTCGGCTTCCAGACCGAGGTCAAGCAGCTCCTGCAGCTGATGATCCACTCGCTGTATTCGAACCGCGAGATTTTTCTCCGCGAGCTGATTTCCAATGCGTCGGACGCCTGCGACAAGCTGCGCTTCGAGGCCCTGCACAATGCCGGCCTGTTCGAGGGCGATTCGGATTTCAAAATTCGCGTTGCCTTCGACCCGGCCGCGAAGACCCTGACCATTGCCGATAACGGTGTCGGCATGAGTCGCGAGGAAGTGATCACTAACCTTGGCACCATCGCCAAGTCCGGTACACGCGAGTTCTTCTCCAAGTTGTCGGGCGACCAGCAGAAGGATGCCAGCCTGATCGGCCAGTTCGGCGTCGGCTTCTATTCCTCGTTCATCGTCGCCGACCGCGTCACGGTGCTGACCCGCCGCGCCGGTGTGGAAGCCAACCAGGGCGTGCGCTGGGAATCCGAAGGCAGCGGCGAATTCACCATCGAGATGGTCGATCGGCCGACTCGCGGCACCGAGATCACCCTGCACCTGAAGGAAGGTCAGGACGACCTGCTGTCCTCCTGGAAACTCAAGTCCGTCATCCGCAAGTATTCCGACCACATCGTCCAGCCGATCATGATGAAGGGCGAAAAATGGGACGAGGAGAAGAAGGAACAGGTCGCCACCGACGAGGACGAGACCGTCAATCAGGCTTCCGCCTTGTGGGCCCGCTCTAAGAACGACATCACCGACGAGCAGTACAAGGAGTTCTATAAGCACGTCGGCCACGATTTCGAGGATCCGCTGACGTGGACCCACGCGCGCGTCGAGGGCAAGACGGAGTACACCCAACTGCTGTATGTCCCGGCCCGTGCGCCCTTCGACATGTGGGACCGCAACGCTCGCCACGGCGTCAAGCTCTACGTGCGCCGCGTTTTCATCATGGACGACGCCGAGCAGCTGATGCCCTTGTACTTGCGCTTCGTACGCGGCATCGTCGATTCGGCCGACCTGCCGCTCAATGTTTCCCGCGAAATTCTGCAGGAATCGAAGGACATCGAGGCTATCCGCAACGGCTGCACCAAGAAGGTTCTCGGCATGCTGGCGGACCTGGCTAACAGCGAGGACGCCGCGGAGAAGGAAAAGTACGCCAAGTTCTGGGGCGAGTTCGGCAAGGTGCTGAAGGAAGGCATGGGCGAGGACCACGCCAACAAGGACAAGATCGCCGCGCTGCTGCGCTTCGCCTCGACGCAGGCCGACACCACCGACGAGACCGTTTCGCTGGCCGACTACATCGGTCGTATGAAGCCCGAGCAGGAAAAGATCTATTACGTCACGGCCGAGACCTTCAACGCGGCGAAGAACAGCCCTCACCTCGAAGTCTTCCGCAAGAAGGGCATCGAGGTGATCCTGCTGTCCGACCGCGTCGATGAGTGGGTGGTGTCGCACCTGAGCGAGTTCGAAGGCAAGCAACTGGTCTCCGTGGCCAAGGGCGGGCTCGATCTGGGCAAGTTGGAAGACGAAGCCGAGAAGAAGGAACAGGAAACGGCGGCCGGCGAATTCAAGGAGCTCACCGAGAAGATTGGCACGTCGCTGGGCGACAAGGTCAAGGAAGTGCGCGTCACGCACCGCCTGACCGACAGTCCGGCGTGTCTGGTGGCGGACGAGCACGATGTGTCTGGCAACCTGGCGCGCATCCTCAAGGCGGCGGGGCAGAAGGCGCCGGCATCGAAGCCCATCCTCGAAATCAACCCGCATCACCCGGTGGTGCTGCGCCTCAAGTACGAAGACAAGCGCTTCGACGACTGGGCCGCGGTGCTGTTCGATCAGGCGCTATTGGCTGAAGGCGGCCAGCTCGACGATCCGGCAACCTTCGTCAAGCGCATGAATCAACTCATGCTGGAGATGAGCGGTAGTTAAGAATCGGGTGGCAATCCCATTGGACGTTCGCCCTGAGCTTGTCGAAGGGCGGATGGGGCTTCCTTCGACCGGCTCAGGACGATCGGAAAGACAAGCTCAGCCCGAACGGCTACTTCAAGGCCTCCCACCCGTCATCGACGCGCGAGCCCAGGTACTGATCCTGGGCTCGTTTCCGTCTACGGCTTCGCTCGCCGCGCAGCAGTACTACGCCCATCCGCAAAACCAGTTCTGGCGCATCCTCGGTGAAGTGATCGGGCAGCCGCTGAAGGAGCTGGACTACGCCGCCCGCATCGCCGCGGTGCAGGTCGCCGGCATTGCCATCTGGGACATCTATGCGTCCTGCGAACGGGCTGGCAGCCTCGACACCGCGATTCGCGATGCGATTCCAAATCCGCTGGCCGCGCTCAAAAACTCGGCGCCGGCGCTACGGCGAATCTGCTTCAATGGCCGCATGGCGGCGCGCCGGATTCGTGACGTCGAGGCGATGGGCTTCGAGGCTTTGGTTCTGCCTTCCACCAGCCCCGCTCACGCCGGCATGTCCTTCGAGCAAAAACTCGCGCGCTGGCGCGAGGGACTGCAGATCGCTGACTAGCGGAGCTCAGTGCTTGCCCGGCGGCGCGGGCAGCGCGAGCGTCAGTGGCGTAAGGGGGCCCTCCGCGGGGATGCCATGCCGCGCGGCGAATTCGCGCACATGTTCGATGCGCCGTTCGGAAAACGGGTGGGAGCGGAATATCTCGAAGCCGCCTTCGCTCTCGGGCCGGGATTTCTTCAGGGTTTCGAACAGGTCGGCGGCACCGCCCAGATGTCCATAGACCTTTGCCACCGCGCGCAGGGCATCGTCGTCGGCAGCGGTTTCCTGGTCGCGGCTGTAGTTCATCAGCACCCCCATGCCGGTAGTGCCCATGACGCGCTCGGCCACTGTGTTGCCGAGCGCCGAACTCAAGATCGAGATCGTGAGCCCGATGGCGATGCCGCGGCCCGCTGCCGCGGCAGGGTCGCGGTGCCGGATGTGGGCGATCTCGTGGGCGATGACCGCGGCGAGCGCGTTTTCGCTGGTGACCCGGGACACCAGGCCGCGAAATACCACGATGTGGCCGCCCAGTGTGGCGTAGGCGTTGACCGTCATGTCGTCGCTGTAATGCAGCGTCAGCTTCATCTCGGCGGGCAAGTCCAGCGCCGTGCCGAGGCGGTCGGCCAGCTGCTGCAATCCCGCCGATTGCGCAGCAAAACGCGGATCGACGGGCATTCGTGCCGCCATGAAGTCGCGTTCCACGGCAAACGGCAGGCGCGGCGCCAGCATGCCGGCGAAATAGGCGAGGACCAGCGCCACGACAAGGCTGATCACCAGCACGCCGCCGAGCAGGATCAGCATCTCGCGCACCGGCTGCTCCGCCGCCGGATCGTATTGCTCCGGTTGCGGCGGGTTTTCCAGTTTCACTTCAGCCGGTCCGCTTGGGGATCAGGGCGGTGCCGTAGGCCAGTATTTCCACGGCGGCGATGCCGCCGCGTGCGCCCATGGTGACGTTGAAGCTTTCGAACTTGACGTTGAAGATCGCGTTGCCGCCCAGCTCCCGGGTTTGCTGCTTCAGGCGCAGGACGGATTCGCGCCGGGCGCGGTCAAGCAGGGTTTCATAGACGCGGAGGCGGCCGCCGAATATCTTGCGCAGGCCGGCGACAAACCACTTGAAGTAGTCGGAGGAAATTACCGCGCTGCCGGAGACGAGGACCGCGTCCACGTCGGTCATTTCGGGCGGCGCGCGTTTTGCCGCGAATAGAAGGATGTCGGCGAATTGCTTCTCGCGCTTGATGATGCTGCGGTAGTGGCGCGACTCGGCGATCCGTCCGAAGATGTAGCCGACGGCCAGCAGCGTCAGCAGCAGGATCAGATCCATGAGCCTACTCCAGCACCACGGCGGTGCCGTAGGCCATGATCTCGGCGGCGCCCTGGGCGATCGAGGTTGTCTGGTAGCGGACGTTGAGCACGGCGTTGGCGCCGATCGACTGAGCGGCCTGCAGCAGTCGGCCGGTCGCTTCCGTACGCGATTCCTGCAGCAGCTCGGTATAGCCCGTGAGCTCGCCGCCGACGATGTTCTTCAGGCTGGCGAGCAGGTCCTTGCCGACGTGCTTCGCGCGCACCGTGTTCCCCTGCACCATGCCCAAGTGTCGGACTATCTTCCGGCCGGGATAGTAGTCGAGGTTGCTGATCAGGATTTCAGTCGTCATGCGGGTACCCCATTGTTCGGATTGATCAGGACGCGCGCATGTGGGCCGCAGCTTGTGCGTATCGCGCCGTGGCGGCGATGCGGCGAGTCGATTATCACATGACATCCGGCATGCCAGCGCCTTCGGCCGCGGCGCGAGTATCATGTTTGCAGCCATCCCCGAGGGAGCTCCCCATGAAAAAGCCCGCCGCCTTGCCTGATCTCGACCACCCGACGCTCGATGCCGAGTCGATCCGGCGCTCGCTGTACAACCGCTTGGTCTATACGATCGGCAAGGACCCCATTACCGCCACCGATCGCGACTGGTTCTACGCTGCCGCCGCGGTGGTGCGCGAACGCATGATCGAACGCTGGATGGAGACCATGCGCAGCTACTACGTGGAGGACCGCAAGCGGGTCTATTACCTCTCCATGGAGTTTCTCATGGGGCGCACCATGACCAACAGCATGCTCAACATCTGCGCCGAGAAGGAGTTTCATGACGCCCTCGCCGCGCTGGTCGAAATGGGCTTGAAGCCGGAGAACCTGCGCGAGGTGGAACCCGATGCGGCGCTGGGCAACGGCGGCCTTGGGCGGCTCGCCGCCTGCTTCCTCGATTCGATGGCGACCATGGGCGTGCCCGGCTATGGTTATGGCATTCGCTATGAATATGGGATGTTCCACCAGAGCATCGAAAACGGCCAGCAGGTGGAGCACCCCGACAACTGGCTGCGCTACGGCAATCCCTGGGAGTTCCCGCGTCCCGAAGTGCTCTACCAGGTCAAGTTTCATGGTCGGGTGGTGGACTTCGCCGACGAGCATGGCCAGACGCGGCACCAGTGGGTCGACACCGATGACGTCATGGCGATGGCCTACGACTATCCGATTCCCGGTTACGACACCGGCACCGTCAACAACATGCGCCTCTGGGCGGCCAAGGCCAGCCGCGACTTCAACCTCAAGTATTTCAACGAGGGCAACTACATCGCCGCGGTGGAGGACAAGAACGATTCGGAGAATCTGTCCAAGGTTCTTTACCCCGACGACACTACCGAGATGGGCCGCGAGCTGCGGCTCAAGCAGCAGTATTTCTTCGTCAGCGCCTCGTTGCAGGACATGCTCTACCGCTTTACCAAGTCGGGCACGCCGCTGGAAAACCTGCCGGACAAGGTGGCGGTTCAGCTCAACGATACGCATCCGTCGATTGCGGTCGCCGAGCTGATGCGCATCCTGACCGATCAGCATCATCTCGAGTGGCCGCGCGCCTGGGATATCGTTACGCGCACTTTTTCCTATACCAACCACACGCTGATGCCGGAGGCGCTGGAAACCTGGCCGGTGCCGCTGTTCGAGCGCGTCCTGCCGCGCCACCTGCAGATCATCTACGAGATCAATCACCGCTTTCTCAAGGATGTGATGCACCATTACCCGGGCGATCCGGACCTGTGGCAGCGTATGTCCCTGATCGACGACAGCCATGGGCGGCGGATCCGCATGGCGCATCTGGCGGTCGTCGGCAGCCACAAGGTGAATGGTGTCGCGGCGATTCACACGCGCCTGATGAAGGAAACCATATTCGCCGACTTTCACCGCATGTGGCCGGACAAGATCGTCAACATGACCAACGGCGTCACGCCGCGGCGCTGGCTGAATCAGGCCAATCCAGCATTGTCGAGGCTGATCACGAGCCACCTCGGCAAGGGCTGGCTGAAGGACCTCGACCAGTTGCGGCAGCTCACGCCGCTGGCAGGCGACGCCGGCTTTTGCGACGCCTTCGTCCGCGTCAAGCGCGACAACAAGGCTCGTCTGGCGCAGATGATCGAGCAGCGGCTGGCGGTGCGTGTCGATCCGGATTCCATGTTCGATGTGCAGTTCAAGCGCATCCACGAATACAAGCGGCAGTTGCTCAACGTGCTGCACGTCATTACGCTCTACAACCGTATTCGCGCCGGCGGCGACCAGCCGTCGCGCACGGTGATCTTCGGCGGCAAGGCGGCGC
>JBIJDI010000082.1:0-9053 GCA_044344235.1 Sulfuritalea sp.
ATCTCGACGTGCGCCAGGCGTTCGACGATCTCGGCATCGACGAAGCCTACGCCGCCGAAATCGGCTTGCGCCTGTTCAAGGTCGGCATGCCCTGGCCGCTGGAAGCGGATTCGGTGCGCCATTTCGCCGAAGGCCTGGAAGAGATTCTGGTGGTCGAGGAGAAGCGCCAGATCATCGAGTACCAGTTGAAGGAAATGCTCTACAACTGGCGCGAAGACGTGCGCCCGCGCGTCATCGGCAAGTACGACGAATCCGGCGAGTGGCCGGTTCCGGTCAACCGCTGGCTGCTGCCGCCCACCGCCGAACTGACCCCGGCCATCGTGGCCCGCGCCATCGCCGCGCGCATCGCCCGCTTTCATACCTCGGAGCGGATTACGGCCCGCCTCGCCTTCCTCGACGAGCAGACCAAAGCGCTGGCCAGACCAAGAGTGGCGTTGCTGCGCACGCCCTGGTTCTGTCCCGGATGCCCGCACAACCAATCGACCAAGGTACCCGAGGGCAGTTGCGCATTGGGCGGCGTCGGCTGCCACCTGATGGCCGTCATGATGGGCCGCAACACGCTCACCATTTCCCACATGGGCGGCGAAGGCGCCGCGTGGCTGGGCATTTCAGGCCACAGCGGGACACAGCACGTATTCGCCAACATGGGCGATGGCACCTACTTCCATTCCGGCGTGCTGGCGATTCGCGCGGCCGTTGCGGGAAAGGTGAACATCACCTACAAGCTGCTCTTCAACGACGCCGTCGCGATGACCGGCGGCCAGCCGCTGGACGGCACGCTGACCGTACCCCAACTCACGCGTCAACTGGCGGCCGAAGATGTCAAGTGCATCGTCGTGATGTCCGACGAGCCGGAGAAATACGACAAGGTCAACGACTTCGCGCCCGGCGTCCGGATTCGCCATCGTGACGAACTCGACGCCACGCAACGCGAACTTCGCGAAACCCCCGGCGTCACTGTCCTCATCTACGACCAGACGTGCGCCGCCGAAAAGCGCCGGCGGCGCAAGCGCGGCCTCTTTCCCGATCCCGCGGTGCGCGTCTTCATTAACGAAATGGTCTGCGAAGGCTGCGGCGATTGCAGCATCAAGTCCAACTGCCTCGCCGTGATTCCGGTCGAGACCGAGTTCGGTCGCAAGCGCGCCATCGACCAGCATTCCTGCAACAAGGACTACTCCTGCGTCGCCGGCTTCTGTCCCAGCATCGTCACGGTACATGGCGGCGAGATACGCCGTGGCCGCGCCGTAGCTTCCGGTCAGGCAGAGTTTGACGATTTACCGGAACCCGCGGCCGCCAGCCTGGACGAGCCTTACGGCATCCTCGTCGCCGGCGTCGGCGGCACCGGCGTGGTGACCATCGGCGCCCTGATCGGCATGGCGGCGCATCTCGAAGGCAAGGGCGTCACCGTGCTCGACATGACCGGGCTGGCGCAGAAAGGCGGCGCCGTGATGTCGCACGTGCGGATTGCCGATCGCCAGAGCCGCTTGCATTCGACACGGATTGCCACGGGTGAAGCCATGCTCGTGCTCGGCTGCGACATCGTCGTTGCCGTCAGTGACGACGCCCTCTCCAAGACCGCCGCCGGCCTGACACGGGCGATCGTGAATACCGGGCAGGCGATTACCGGCGAGTTCGTGCGCAATCCGGATCGCGCTTTTCCGGCAGGCGCCATGGAGCAGTCGGTGATCGATGCCGTCGGCGCCGACGCGGCGACCTTCATCGACGCCAGCCGGCTGGCCGCACGCCTGATGGGCCATGCGATCGCGACCAACATTTTCATGCTCGGCTACGCCTTCCAGCGCGGCTTCATCCCGCTGTCGTCGGCCGCGCTGCTGCGGGCGATAGAGCTGAACGGCGCCGCTGTCGAAGAGAATCGCCGCGCCTTCTCATGGGGACGACGCACCGCCCTCGATCCGGCCGGCGTCGCGACGCTGGTCGCTGCCGGCGAAAACCACGCGCCGGCACACAAGCTGTCCGCCAGTCTCGACGAAACGATAGAGCGCCGCCGCAACTTTTTGACGGTCTATCAGGATGCCGCCTACGCCCGGCGCTACATCGACCTGGTGGAACGGGTGAAAAAAGTCGGCGCTGGTGATACGGCGTTGACGCAGGCCGTCGCACGCAACTACTTCAAGCTGCTGGCCTACAAGGATGAATACGAAGTCGCGCGCCTGTTCGTCGCCCCCGAATTCCAACGCACGCTGGCAGCCAGCTTCGAAGGCGACTACTCGCTCAACTTCCACATCACCCTGCCCTGGAGCCGCGGTGTCAAACCCGGCGACGAGCCGAAGAAGATCCGCTTCGGTCCATGGCTCATGCCGGCCATGAAGCTGCTCACCTGGCTCAGGTTCCTGCGTGGCACGGCTCTCAATCCGTTCGGCTGGATCGAGGAGCGCAGGCAGGAACGCCAACTGATCGCCGACTATGAACATACGCTGGCGCATATCCTGGACTCGCTCGATCGCGACAGGCTCGCTACCGCGGTGGCGCTGGCCTCCATCCCGGAGATGATCCGTGGCTATGGGCCGGTGAAACAACGCTCAATCGTTCAGGCGCAGGCGAAGCAGAAGGAACTGATGGCTGCTTTCGATCCACCGCCATGCGTGACAGCGAAGGAGCGGCTTACCGCATAATTCGGGCTGTCTCTTTCACGTTCTGCCCAAACCTTGACCTCATCGCCGCTGTGGGCCAGCGCTTTCCGGCCCTTCTATTTTCTCGGCTCGCTCTATGCGCCGCTGCTGGTTGTCGCATGGCTTGGGGCGTTTCTCGGCCTGTGGAGCATGCCACCCGGCGACGTGCCGCTGAAGCTGCTGCACGGCCACGAATTCATTTTCGGCTTCTCGGCGGCGATCATCGCCGGCATCGTGTTGACGGCGCTGCCCAGTTGGGCCGGCACCGCGGAAATTTGCGGGCGTCCGCTGATTCTGCTGGTGGCGCTGTGGCTGGCCGGACGGATCGCTTTCTGGGCATCGCCCTGGCTACCGCCGATGCTGTCGCTGCTGCCGGCGATCATCGACTGCCTGTTCTTCCCGGTTGTGTTCGTCATGTTGGCACCGCAGTTGCTGCAGGTGAGCAACCGGCTCTACCTGCTGCTGCTGCCGATCCTGCTTGCGCTTTTCGCCGCCAACATGATCCATCACCACGGCTTGGGCACGGCCAACCACGTCGAGGCGTGGTGGGCGCTGCGCCTGGCCATCCATGTGGTGATCGTGCTGTATGTGCTGAAGGGCGGCGTGCTTGCGCCAATCTTCACCGGCAACGCGCTTCGCGAAAAAGGCCGCGCCGACCTGGCGCCGCGCAACATGAAACTGGAAATCGCGGCTGTCGGCGCGGTACTGCTGCTCGCCGCGCTCGACCTTGGTGCCGCGCCACCCGCATGGACCGGCGCGAGCGCGCTGGCCTGCGCGCTGCTGCACGGCTGGCGCACCGCGCGCTGGCAGGGCTGGCGCGTCGCCGACGTGCCGCTGGTGCTGGTGATGCACCTCGGCTTCGCTTGGCTGGTGCTGGCCTTTGCGCTCAAGGCCGCCGCCGAACTGACCGGCATCGTGCCCGAAGCCACGTGGCTGCATGCCTTCACCGTGGGCAGCCTGGGACTGATGATGCTGGGGCTGATGACCCGCGTCAGCCTGCGCCACACCGGCCGGCCGCTGGTGGTGTCGCGCGCGATGCTGGCGGCTTACGTTCTGGTGTTCGTTGCCGCCCTGCTGCGTCTGGCGGCAAGCGTTCATGGCCTCGGCAACGCAGCGATAGCGCTCTCCGCCGGGCTTTGGGCGGCCGCCTTCACGCTGTATTTCATGGAATTCCGGAAGATCCTTTTGGCGCCGAGCGTACCGAATCCGCCGCGTCCGTCGCCGGCTTCGTGATCACCGGATTACCGTGGCGCGTTCATGCTGATCATCTGGCGCCTGCCCCCTTTTCGACCGAGAAAACCCGGCCCACATCATGACCCCCAGCCAGACCGTCAAATATCTTGACTAGCACCTCAGTAGCCAGAACAGCCTGTCGCGCGGGGCCTCCGGCGAAGGCGTCCAGCACGCGCTGCTGAAGATCATTGTGCAACAAGTCGCGGGAGTCATGGCGATTGTGTCCGCGGCGATAATGTTGGATAATTTCGATTGTATACCGCATACACACACAGGATCCCGCCATGACCACAGCCTTCGCCAACCCGCTGCTTGCCACCCCTGTTCGCGCCCTGCCGCGCGCGGTCGCGGTGATCGGCGCCGGAACCATCGGACCCGATATCGGCTATTACCTGAAGAGCGCGCTGCCGGAGTTGAAGCTCTATCTCGTCGATGTCTCGCAAAAGGCCGTGGACAGCGCCTTGCTGCGCTTTCAGGAATACTCGAAAAAGGCGGTGGCCAAGGGCAAGATGAGCGAGGCCGATGCGAAGGCGGTGACGTCGAATCTGTTCGGCACGCTGGACTATGCCGACATCGCCGAATGTGACTGGGTGATTGAGGCCGCCACCGAAAACCTGAGCCTCAAGCGAAAAATCTTCGCCCAAATCGAGGCGGTGGTCCGACCTGATGCGCTGATCACCTCCAACACCAGTTCCCTGCCGGCAGCGCAGATCTTCTCTCAGATGAAGCACCCGCAACGGGCCACGGTGACGCACTTCTTCGCCCCGGCCTGGCGCAACCCGGCGGTTGAAGTCATTCGCTGGAACAAGACCGACCCCGCCGTGGTGGAGTATCTGCGCTGGGTGTTCTGCATGACCGGCAAGGTGCCGCTGGTGACGGCCGACGTCGCCTGCTTCATGCTCGACCGCATTTTCGACAACTGGTGCAACGAGTCGGCCCTGCTGCTCGACCGCGCCACCGCCGCCGAAGTCGATAGCGTCGCCGCCGAGTTCGTGCACGCCGGCCCCTTCTTCGTGCTCAACCTGGCGCGCGGCAACCCGATCATCACCGAGACCAACACGCTGCAGGCCGAAGAAGAAGGCGAGCACTACCGCCCGGCGCCGGTATTCCGTTCGGTGGACACCTGGATCACGGTGTCGCCCGGCAAGCGCGTCGAGGTGGCTGCGGCCACCGCCCAAGCCGTGCGCGAGCGACTGCTCGGCATCCTGTTCTCGCAGAGCGTCGACATCGTCGACCGCAAGATCGGCGATTCGGCCGATCTCGACCTCGGCTGCCGCCTTGCATTGGGCTTCAAGAGCGGCCCGCTCGACCTGATGCGCACGCTGGGGGAACAGACCGCCGGCCGCGCGCTCATGAGCCTGCGCGAGCAGCGTGCCGGCATGCCCATGCCTAAGCGCCCTTTCGACGCCTACCAAGGCTTTTTGCGCCACATCCTGGTCGACGACCTGAACGGGGTGAAGGTCATCACCCTGCGCCGCCCGGAAGCCATGAACGCGCTGCACGACGAGATGAACGACGAAATTCTCTCAGTCATCCGCCGCTACGAGAACGACCCGAAGGTCACCGGCTTCGTCCTCACCGGCTACGGCACGCGGGCTTTCTGCGCCGGCGGCGACATCGGTCGCTTCGTGGACATGCTGGGCGATGCGCCGGCCTCCGAGCAGTACGCGCGCGACTGTTCGCGACTGCTGGTCCATCTGGACGGCATGAAGAAACCGGTGGTCGCGGCGCTGAACGGCATGGCGCTGGGAGGCGGCTTCGAGCTCGCCGCGCGCTGTCACGGCATCGTGGCGCTAAAGCGCGCCTGGATCCAGATGCCCGAAGTCACGCTGGGCATCGTGCATGGGATCGGTGCCATGGTGGTGCCCTATCGCCGCTGGCCGCACGCGACGGCCACCTTCAACGCCATGCTGCGCACGGCCGAACGCCTCAAGGCCAGCCGCGCCCACGAACTCGGCGTCATCGACGGCCTGGCCGACGACTATGCCGCGCTGATCGCCATGGCGACCGCTCGCGTGCGCGAGCTTTCCGGCAAGGTCAAACCGATCGGCGATGCCCCGGTAGCGGTGAGCATCGAGCCGATCGAAGCCCGCGCCGCCAGCGGCCAGGTGCTCAGCCGCGAGTGCATCCAGGTGATGGAGGAGGCCATCCTCGAAGCCGCCGCCGCACCCAGCTTCGCCGCGGCGCTGGAAGTCGGCTACAAGGCTTTCGGCTATTCGGCCTGCATCGAAAGCGCCCGCGAAGGCATCACCGCCTTCAAGGAAAAGCGCACGCCGGATTTCAGCAAGACGAAGTAGCTGTCATTTGTTCCCCGGCACCAGCTCGGGATATTCCTGCACCAGCGTCTCGCCATCCTGACGCCAGGCATGGCAGTGATTGACGAAGGTCAGCGTGCTCTTGTCGGGCCAGCGCTGCGGATCGGGGTCAACCGCCATCTGCCGCGCGATCCGGTCCGGCCATGAGGCCTGCATATAGGTGTTGGCGGCCTGCGCGACCAGTTCCGTGACGTGGGTGCAGCCCTGCACGCCACCGAGAAGTTCCCGCACCTGCTGCGTGAATCCGGGACCGATGCGCAGTCCGATCAGCCGGCGGTAGGCAGGGTCGGTGCCGCCGCACATGGCCCACGGCGCGGTCTCTGTCTGCGCCTTGACGTCATGGATCAGGTAGTCGCCATCGATGACGATCGACAAGCTCATGCGGTGCATGAACTCGCCGGGCTGCACCGGGGGCCGCGAACGGAAGGCCACCTGCTGGCTTTTTTCGTCGGCCAGCGTGGCTTCGATTTCAAGGAATCCATTCTTCAGGCGGAAGGCGCGGCAGGTGATCTGCCGCACATGCACCAGTTCGCGATCGTTGTCTGTGGCCATGTATTTATCTCGTTCCAAACGGTTTCATGTGGCAATCAGCCCGTGTCATCAGCGCCGGATTCTTGCCGTGGCACGGCTGGATTTCGCAGCGCCGCGAGCAGGGACTGGAAAGGCAGCAGAACGCATCGGTGCCGGCTCGGATAGGCGCGCGCAGGCTCGAACATGGCCAGTTCGAGCCATGCCGATGGCGCCGGAGCGCCGTTCTTCAGCATATTGTTCAATGCATCGAAGAGCGCCTCAATGGCGGCCTGATCCTGCCCCACGGCGCGCGATCCGATCAGCGAAGCTGCCGCCCGGCACAGCAGGCAGCCCTTGGTTTCATGCGCGATCCCGGCGACGTGGCCGGATGCCACCCGCACCTGCATGCGAACACGATCGCCGCACAGCGGGTTGTCCATCCTGGCCTCTCCCGTGGCATTCGCCAGTTGGCCGCGACCGTGGTCGGCGTGGGCAAACTGCTTGATGGCATCCTGGTAGAGGGCGTTGATGTCGTTCATGCGAGTTCGCGCAGCGCCATATCCAACCCGTCGAGCAGGGCCTGGATGTCGGCCTCGTCGTTGTAGAGGGCGATGCTGGCGCGGGTGCAGGCTTCCGTACCGAGAGCCGCCAGCAGCGGCTGGGCGCAGTGATGGCCGCCGCGCAGCGCGAGCTGATGCGCATCCAGTACCTGGCAGATGTCGTGCGGATGGAGTCCCGCAATCTCGAACGAGACGATGGGCGCCCGCTCGCCGACGGCTTCCGAACCGAGCAGACGCAGGCCGGGAACGCGCCGCAGGCCTTCGATCAATTGCGTGCAGAGACGACTTTCGCGCGCCTGAATCTCCACCCAGGGCAGCCGCATCATCCATTCCAAGGCGGCCGCAAGCCCGACGGCCTGCGCGATGGGCGGCGTGCCGGCTTCGAAGCGTTGCGGCGGCTCGGCCCAAGTGGACGCGGCCGGCCTGACTTCGCCGATCATGCCGCCGCCGCCCAGGAAAGGCGGCATGGCCGCGAGCAGTTCGCCGCGGCCCCACAGCACGCCCACCCCGCCGGGGCCAAAACATTTGTGCCCGGAAAAAGCGTAGAAGTCGATGCCCAGGGCGCGCACGTCCTGCGGGCCGTGCTGCACCGCTTGCGCGCCGTCGAGCAGAACCTTCGCCCCAGCGCCGCGCGCCGCCTCGACCAGGGTCGCCACGTCGGTCCATGCTCCGGTGACGTTGGAGCACTGGGTGACGGCCACCAGACGGCAGTTGTCGCCAAGCAGTTCAGGCAGGCGGGCAAGATCAAGCTGCCCCGAGGCGGTGACTGGAATCAGGCCCAGTTCGATGCCCGTGCGGTCGCGCAGCATCTGCCACGGCACGAAATTGCTGTGATGCTCGGCCACCGATATCAGCACCCGGTCACCGGGCTGCAAGGTGTCGCCGAAGGCATGGGCCACCAGATTGAGCGAGGCTGTCGCCCCCGAAGTGAAAACGATCTCATCGGCCGCAGCGGCGTTCACAAAGCGCGCCGCGGTCTGCCGCGCCTGCTCATAGGCCAGGTCGGCTGCTTCGGCCAGGCGATAGGTGCCCCGCGACACATTGGCGCGGCAGGTGGTTTCGTGGCGCACCACGGCGTCCAATGCGGATTGGTGAATCTGCGAGGTCGCGGCGCTGTCCAGGTAATGCAGATCCGGCGAGGCGGCCAGCAGCGGAAACTCGTCGCGCAGGGAGTTTGGGTTGATGTTCATAGCGCCGTCAATCCGGTCAGCGCTTGCCGCGTATCCACGTCGGCAAAAATCGCATCGTCATCAAACGCGACCGACTCGATCAGGTCCGCATGGCGCTGCAAAAGTTCACGCGCGCCGACATCGCCTTCCACCGTCTGCATTTCGGCGAACAGCGCGCGCGGCCAAAGGATCGGATTGCCGCGGCGCCCGGCCTTCATCGGCACCACGATCTTCGGTCGTTGCGGATCGAAAGCGGCGATCAGGCGGTCGATGTGCCCGCCATGGATGCAGGGCATGTCCGCCAGAAGAACCACCACGGCATCGACATCGGGGGCCAGCGCAGCCAGCCCGCGGCGCAGCGAGGAGGCCATGCCGGTGAGGTGTTCCAGGTTGTTGGTGAAATCCAGTTCGAGACCGACCAGACAGCCCTGCACATCGTCCGCCGCAAAGCCGGTGACGACGACGACCGACGCGCAGCGCGACGCCAACGCCGCATTCGCCACGCGCCGCACCATGGGCACGCCGCCCACCGCCTCCAGCAATTTGTTGGCGCCTTCCATGCGCCTGCTGCTGCCGGCGGCGAGGACCAGCGCGGCGACTCTGCAGCCGGGCGGCGTGCGGGCCGGTACCGGCTGT
>JBIJDI010000083.1:0-8974 GCA_044344235.1 Sulfuritalea sp.
CCGGCGCACGCAGCCGCAACTGGAGCAGGTGATCTTCCGCATCGGCACCATCCTCGGCCCGACGGTGAAGAACCAGATCACCGACCTCTTCGAAAAGCCGCGCCTGATAGCGATTGCCGGTTCCGACAGCCCCTTCGTCTTCATCCATGATCAGGACGTGGTGGGCGCCATGTTGCACGGCATCGATTCGCCGGTGACGGGGATTTTCAACGTCGCGGGCGACGGCAAGCTGACTATCCACGAAATCGCCGCGCGGCTGGGCAAGCGCTGCGTCGTGCTGCCGGCGAGCTTGTTGCGGGCGGCGCTGTGGCTGCTGAAGAAACTCAATCTCACGCAATACGGCCCGGAGCAGCTCGACTTCCTGCGCTATCGACCGGTGCTGCTCAACAGCCGGCTCAAGCAGGAGTTCGGCTACGTGCCGAAGCTGACGTCTGCCGAAGTGTTCGAGCTTTACCGCCGCTCGCGGCAGGGCGGGAATACATGAGCCGCCGCGATTTCAAGGGCAAGGTGATCCTCATCAGCGGCGCCGCCGGCGGATTGGGCGCGGCCCTGTGCCACCGTTTCGCGGCGGCCGGAGCGCGGATTGCCGCGATGGACCACGATGCCGGCCGGCTCGATGCCCTGACGACAGCCTTGAACAAGACAGGCGCGGATGTCCTCGCCCTGCCCGGCGACATCGCCGATGCCGACGCCTGCCGCATCGCCGTCGAGCGGACCGTGGCGGACTTCGGCGGGCTCGATGGCCTGATCAACAATGCCGGCATCTCGCAGCGCAGCCTGTTGCGGGACACCGACCCGGACGTGATCCGCCGCGTCATGGAAGTGAATTTCTTCGGCGCGCTGTATCTCACGCATGCCACGCTGCCCCACATCACGGCCCAGCGCGGGGTGATCGCGGCGATTTCCAGCGTCGCCGGCTATGCGCCGCTGATCGGCCGCACCGGCTACGCCGCCAGCAAGCATGCGCTGCACGGCTTTTTCGACAGCCTGCGCACGGAAGTCGAGGATGCCGGCGTCGGCGTCACGCTGGTCTGTCCTTCCTTCATCAGCACCGGCATCGGCGCCGCGGCGCTGACCGCCAGCGGCCCGCGCATCACCGCCGGCGGCGAATCGACGCCGGAAGACATTGCGGCGCGCATCTTCGACGCCATGAGCGAAGGCCGCGCGCTGCTGCTGCCCGACCGTACCTCGCGCCTGGCGTGGTGGCTCAGCCGCCTGCTGCCGACCACCTATGCCCGCACCATGAAGCGCCGCGTCGGCGCCGAATTCGGATTCAAGGAGATGAAATGAATGCTCTGCATACCTTGCTGGCGGCCGCCGCCTGCGCCGCCGGTGCTGCCCTTGCCGCGCCGATCACCGTGGTCGATGCGGCCGGAAAACCGCTGGCAACCGTGATGGTCAGCCGCCAGCCGGTCAAGCCGGCGGCGATCGATACCTCGGACAACGGCTACCCGGCCAGCGGCAAGCCGCAGCAGGCGTACATCGAGATCACCCGCTTCACCGACAGCGCTGGCCGCGTCGATATTCCTCCGGCGGAGCATCCGTGGCAGATCCGGCTGCGCAAGCCGGGCTATCAGGATCGAATCCTTGCGCCCGCCGACCTCAAGGGTAAGTTGGCGATGAACGTCGAGACCGATGCCACTGCGCTGGCGGAGCAACGGCCGGGCAATGCATGGTCGTCGACCATCGACTTCGGTGACGAAAACCTGAAGAAGGAATTCATGCTCCAGTGCAATTTCTGCCACCAGCAGGGCAGCGCGCTGCTGCGCCGCAATCGCCCGGCGGCGGAATGGGACGAGGTGATCAAGCGCATGGTGCGCTACGGTGCGCGGCTGTCCACTGAAGGCCAGCAGAAAATTCCGGCCATGCTCGAAGCGCACTGGCAGAAGATCCACGCCAACCCGGCACTGGTGCCGGAAGGCACGCCGTGGTCGCCGACGCTTGCCACCGCGAGCATTCGCGAAATGCCGATCGGCGACGCTTTCTCGCAAATGCACGACCTGCTGTTCCACAGCAATGGCCTGGTGTATGTCGGCGACAACCTGCAGGACCGGGTCTATGAAGTCGACCCGAAGACCGGCAAATACACGGTGTACAAGATTCCGCCGCAGCCCGGCGACAAGCTCGGCGGCCTGCTTGCCGGGCGGCTGCGCGACTTCCCCAAGCACGAGACCTATCAGGGCATCCACTCGCTGGCGGAGTCGCCGAAGGACCAGCACATCTTCATTACGCCGTCCTACCAGCGCCGACTTTTGGAGTTCGATCCCGTGAGCAAGGTTTTCACGGCGCATGAAATGGACCGCGGTTTCTACCCGCACACCATCCGCTTCGATGCGAAGGATCGCGTCTGGTTCACGCTGGCGCTGTCCAACCAGGTGGCGATGTTCGACCGCACGGCGAAGAAGTTCAGCACCTACGACCTGCCCTTCCGCAGCACCATGGAGAAGATCACCGTCGCGCTGACGCCCTTCATTTTCAAGCTGCTCGGCTACGGCATTCCGATCGCCAATTACGTCAAGGTCGACCATGTATCGACCGGCGTGCCGCTGCCCTATGGCATCGACGTGACGCCCGACGGCAAGGCCTGGATCGCCCGCCTGCATACCGACGAGATCGCCTCGGTCGATCCGGACACAGGCACGGTGACCATGATCAAGACACCGTTCAAGGCCCCGCGCCGCCTGCGCTCGGACCGCGACGGCAACCTGTGGATCGTCGCCTTCAACGAATCGCAGATCGCCCGCTACGAGCCGAAATCGGGCACGTTCACGCGCTACGATCTGCCGGTTCGGCCTGCGGGCAGCGACACGCCCTACTCGCTCAACGTCGACCGCGCGCGGCATCAGGTCTGGGTCAATGGCACCAATTCCGATTCGGTGTATCGCCTCGACATCGCGACGCAGAAGTGGTCGATGTTCCCCATGCAGCGCCGCGTGACCTTCACCCGCGACGTCGAGTTCTCGCCGGACGGCAAGGTCTATCTGACGGGCGCCTCCTTCCCCAGCTGGATGATCGAGGACACGCAACCGACGCTGATGGAGCTGGCGCCGCAATAAGCGGCCTGCCATGCCCGCCTTCTATCTTTCCTGCCTGCTCGCCTTCACCGGCGGGCATCTGGTCAATTACAGCGTCATCCTCTACCTGCAGGAGAAGGTCGGCTCCGACCTGCTGTCGGGGATCGGCTTCGGGCTTTCCTTCGGCACTTCGATAGTCTTCGGCTGGTTCGCCGGCGTGCTCTGCGACCGGATTTCGCCGACGCGGGTGATCCATGCGGCGCAAGGCTTGTTCCTGCTCTGCCTGACCGGCCTGTGGTGGACCGATGCCGGTGCCAGTGCCGAGACCCGCGTTGCCTGGACGCTGTTCTCGGCCTTCCTCGGCGGACTGGCGTGGTCCTTCGTCGGTCCCGCACGGCTGGCCACGCTGGGGCAGATTGCGCCGCCGGCCAAGCTGCGGCCGGCCACCATCATCTTCAACCTGCAGGTGCTGATCGGCTTCGGCCTCGCGCCCGTGGTCATCGGCGTCGTGAGAAGCCAAGCCGGCTGGCCCGCGGTGTTCGCCACGGGTATGGGGCTGTTCGTCGCCTCTTCGCTGTTGCTGCTGGGCACCCGCACCAAGGGCAGCGACCGCCCGCGACAGGGCGTGTTCGTGGAACTGCGCGAGGGCTTCGCCGCCGTCGGCGCCAATCCGCTGCTGGCGCAATTGATCCTCGCGGCCATCATCGCCTATGCCATGACCGGCCCGATGCAGATCATCCTGCCCAAGCTGGCGCGCGAAGTGCTCGGCCTGTCCGAGGTGCAGCGCGGCGGTTATCTGGGCCTGATGGCCTTCGCGCTGATCGTGGGCGGCGTTTCAGCGCTGTTCCTCGGCAAGCGCCTGCATCACGGCGCGGCGATTTTCGGCGGTACGGTGCTGGCGAGCCTGCTGTTCGGCAGCTTGAGCCTATGGACCAGCGCCACAGTGTCGGCGGCGGTGCTCGGCGGCATGGGCATGCTCGGCGGCATGGTGATCAGCTTCGTCGTCGCCGGCATCCAGGGCCAGGCGCCGGAAGCCATGCGCGGGCGCATCATGAGCATCTATTCGATCATCTCGCAGGTGATTCCGGCTTCGTCGGGCGTGGTGGCCGGCGTGCTGGTGCGCAACACCGGCGTCACCGATGCGCTGATGATCTCCGGCGTCGGGCTGGCCTGCGTTGCCCTGCTCGGTGCGGCGCTGATGCCCCAACTGCGACGAATGTCGAGCTGAAGGCATGGAACAACCGGCAGCTTCCGAAGTGGGCAGGCGCGGCAGCGGTCGTCGCCGTCTCGTCGCGATCATCGGCCTGGCGCTGCTGCTCGGCCTCGGCCTGCTGTGGCTGAAGCCGGGCCGCGGGCTGCTCCACGATGCGCCACGGACATTGCCCTGGAGCGTGCCGGACTACCGGCTGGGCAAGGCCTCGCATTCCGTGCTGGCCGATGGCCGCCTGCGGATCGACATCACGCATCTGCCGCTCAGCGGGATTCGTCCCGAAATGCTGGCGTGGTGGTATCGGGTGCTGCCCATCTCGACCGTCGACATCAACGGTACCCGCTATCCCTTCTATCACGTCTTCCACCCCACCGAGCACGGCCGCATCCGCGTCGTCGAGCCCGCCAGCGACGGCACGCCCGGCATGGGCGTGGGCGCCCTGGTGGAACGCGAGGAATGGTTCGGACCCTACGACAGCAAGGGCGCCGGACGCATCACGGAACTGTCGGTCAGCGGCATGACCGTAGTGCCGGAAGTGGCCGGACTGAAGTTCGGTGAAATCCGACACCTGTTCGAAGCCACGACTACCGGGAGCCAGTATCGCGTCGTCAGCATCATCGGCGTAGAGTGGCCCCTGATCGGCCCCGCGGTAAACGCGCTGATTCGCCGCGGCATGTATTCCGAGGCCATGCTGGGCGAGTGGGAACGGCACCAGATCGAGGAAGTCGGCATGCTGCAGAACTTCCTCAAGACCCTTTTTGAGAGTCGGCCAGAGGGCAACCTGTTTCAGCTCTGAAGGGGCATTTGAGTTATTGCAATGCAGCAATTTCGCGCTAATATGCTTGTATAAGCTCAAGGAACGCGCTCATGACCCAAATTCAAGCCACCAACTCCGAATACATCGAAAACCGCACCTTCGACGAGATACAAATCGGCGATAGCGCGACGCTGGTGCGGACCTTGCGCCATGAAGACATCCAGATGTACGCGATCATGTCGGGCGACATCAATCCGTCGCACGTCGACCCGGAATACGCCCATTCTTCGATGCTGCGCGAAGTCATCGCCCACGGTATGTGGGGCGGCGCGCTGATCTCCAATGTGCTCGGCACGCAGTTTCCCGGCCCGGGTACGGTGTATATAGACCAGTCGCTGCACTTCGCGCTGCCGGTGCGGGTCGGCGACACGCTGACGGTGACCATCACCTGCGAGAAGAAATTTCCGCGCAACCATCACATGGTGCTCGATTGCGTCTGCACCAACCAGGACGGCCAGAAGGTCATCAGCGGCACCGCCGAAGTCCTGGCACCGGTCGAAAAAATCAAGCGCCTGAAAGCCAACCTGCCCGATTTCAAGCTGTCGGAAACCCGCAAGGCGCGCTTCGAGCACCTGCTCGAGATCACCAAGGGACTGACACCGATCTCGATGGCCGTGGCCCACCCCTGCGATACCGAATCACTCAAGGGCGCGCTGCTGGCGCGTGACCGCGGCCTGATCATCCCCACCCTGGTCGGCCCGGAGGACAAGATCCGCCAGATTGCCGAAGGCAACCAGCTCGACCTCTACGGCTGCACCATCATCAACGTCGCCCACAGCCATGCCGCCGCCGAGATCGCCGTCTCGCTGGCGCGCGAAGGCCAGGTCGAGGCCTTGATGAAGGGCTCGCTGCACACCGACGAACTGATGAGTGAAGTGATCGACAAGGTCACCGGCCTGCGCACTGCGCGGCGCATCAGCCATGTGTTTCTGATGGACGTGCCGACCTACCCGCGCCTGCTGTTCATCACCGATGCCGCAGTGAACGTCGCGCCCGATCTCGAAGCCAAGGTCGATATCGTGCAGAACGCGATCGACCTGGCGCACATGCTGAAGATCGCCGACCCCAAGGTAGCGATCCTCGCTGCGGTGGAAACCGTCAATCTCAAGATGCAGGCGACGCTCGACGCCGCCGCCCTGTGCAAGATGGCCGATCGCGGCCAGATCACCGGCGGCCTGCTCGACGGCCCGCTGGCTTTCGACAATGCCATCTCGCTGGTCGCCGCGCGCACCAAGGGCATCAAGTCGGCGGTCGCCGGCCAGGCCGACATCCTGCTGGTGCCCGACATCGAATCCGGCAACATGCTGGCCAAACAGCTCGAATACCTCGCCGATGCGCTGACCTCCGGCATCGTGCTCGGCGCGCGGGTGCCGATCGTCCTGACCAGCCGCGCCGACTCGGCAGAAACGCGCACCGCCTCCACCGCCGTGGCGATGGTGATGGCACATGCCAAGCGCAAGAAGACTTAGGCACAGACGTCAGGCGAAAAATGGCTGAAGCCATCCTCACCCTCAATGCCGGATCATCGTCGATAAAGTTCGCGCTGTTCGCGCGCACGGCAACGATCCCGCAGCAGCCCGAACTGGTCGGCCAGATCGATGGCATCGGCGCCGCCGGCGGCCAGCGAGCACACCTCAAGGCCAAAGATGCGACCGGCCGTGCGCTGGACGACATCGATCTCGAACTTGCAGGACCGACTGACGGTCAGCACAAGAGCGCATTGAGTTTTCTGGTCGAGTGGCTGCATCAGCACGAAGCGGGCTGGCGCATCTGCGGCGTCGGCCATCGCGTGGTGCATGGTGCGCAGAAATTTTCGCAACCGGTAGTGCTCGATGCCGCGATGGTCGATGCACTGCGCGGCTTCATTCCGCTGGCCCCGCTGCACCAGCCGCACAACCTGGCCGGCATCGACGCCATGACGTCCGCCTTGCCGGGCATACGGCAGATCGCTTGTTTCGATACCGCGTTTCATCGCAGCCAGCCGGAAGTCGCGCAGCTCTTCGCGCTGCCTCGCGCCATCACCGCGGAGGGTGTGCGCCGCTACGGCTTTCACGGCCTCTCCTACGAGTACATTGCCGAGGTACTGCCACAGCACCTTGCCGACGGCCGCGCGAATGGTCGTGTGATTGTCGCGCACCTGGGCAATGGCGCATCGATGTGCGCCATGAAGGATCTGAAGAGCCAGGCCTCAACCATGGGCTTCACCGCCGTCGATGGCCTGATGATGGGCAGCCGCACTGGCAACCTCGATCCCGGCGTGCTGCTGTACCTGATGGACTATCACCAGATGGACGCCAAGGCGCTGACCCGGCTGCTCTACAAGGAATCGGGCCTGCTTGGCGTCTCCGGCATCAGTCAAGACATGCGCATACTGCTCGATTCGCCGGCGCCGGAAGCGCGCGAGGCGGTCGATCTGTTCTGCTATCGCGTAGTACGTGAAATCGGCTCGCTGACGGCCGCGCTGGGCGGTCTCGATGTCCTGGTATTCACCGGCGGCATCGGCGAGCATGGCGCCCCGGTGCGGGCCATGGTTTGCGACCGGCTGGAATGGCTCGGATTGAGGCTGAATTCGGCCGCCAACGATGCCAACGCTTCAAAAATTTCTGCGGCGGACAGCGAAATCGACGTCCTTGTGATACCCACGAACGAGGAATGGGTTATTGCGCGGCACACGGCGAAACTGATCGCCTGAGCGGGCACTTTCGCCGTTTTCCAGTCCCATCAAGCGTGTCAACCCCCTTGACAGGCTGACTCGAAAACACCCTAGCAAAAAGCGGCCCAGATGGCACTCAAGCCAAGTCTTGAAAAGCAGCGCCATCCCCCTGTTTTTCCTCCCCTTTCCGGACGGCAAAACATACTATATCTAGTAGGGCGTACCGAGCACCTGCACTAGCGCTTTAATTAACTCATTGTTTTATTGGATGTAAAAATTTTCCGCTTTTCACGACAGAAACCCGGGGGTATGCTTCCCCGCTCGCTGAACAACTAAAACGGACATGCCTTCGGAAGAGACCATGACTAAGACAATAAATAATACTGAGGAAACAACAGGCTACGAACACACAGGGCAGATGGATCTGCCTCTGCCGCAGGAGATTTCAGGCGAAGTTCTGCTTGAAAAGTATGCCAAAGGCACGGAACGCGACGTACGCGACGTGCGCGCCCGCGTGGCCCGCGCGCTGGCCTCGATTGAAGTCGAGGACAAACGCAGTTTCTGGGAAGCCCGCTTCCTCGAAGCCCAGGAAAACGGCTTCGTTCCAGCCGGTCGCATCAACTCCGCGGCGGGCACTGATCTGTGTGCGACGCTGATCAACTGTTTCGTGCAGCCGGTGGGCGATTCGATTTCCGAAATCGTCGACGGTCGCCCCGGCATTTACACCGCACTGCTGCAGGCCGCCGAAACCATGCGCCGCGGCGGCGGCGTCGGCTATGATTTCTCTTCCATCCGTCCTATCGGCGCCCACGTCAAGGGCACGCAATCGCGCGCGTCCGGCCCCGTCTCCTATATGCGCGTATTCGACCGCTCCTGCGAGACGGTTGAATCCGCGGGTTCGCGCAGAGGAGCGCAGATGGGTGTCCTGCGCTGCGATCATCCGGACATCGAGGACTTCATCCACGCCAAGGATCAGGGCGATCTGACCAACTTCAATATCTCGGTCGGCGTCACCGATCCCTTCATGCAGGCGGTGGAGGCCGACGGCGACATTGAACTGACGCATCGCGCCACACCCTCGGCCGACATCAAGGCCGCCGGCGCCTACCAGCGTGGCGACAGCATGTGGGTCTATCGCAAGGTGCGCGCCCGTGACCTGTGGGAGCAGATCATGCGCTCCACCTACGATCACGCCGAGCCGGGCATCCTGTTCCTCGATCGCATGAACAAGGACAACAACCTTTACTACTGCGAGACCATCGAGGCCACCAACCCCTGCG
>JBIJDI010000085.1:0-8861 GCA_044344235.1 Sulfuritalea sp.
CGGCGGCACTTTCGACATTTCCATCATCGAAATCGCCGAGCTTGACGGCGAGCACCAGTTCGAAGTGTTGTCGACCAACGGCGACACCTTCCTCGGCGGCGAAGACTTCGACCAGCGCCTGATCGATTATGTCGTCACGGAATTCAAGAAGGAACAGGGCGTCGATCTGAAGAACGACGTGCTGGCCCTGCAGCGCCTCAAGGAAGCCGCCGAAAAGGCCAAGATCGAGCTGTCGTCCAGCCAGCAGACCGAATTCAACCTGCCCTACATCACGGCCGATGCCACGGGTCCGAAGCACCTGGCGATGAAGCTGACCCGCGCCAAGTACGAAGCTCTGGTGGAAGACCTGATCGCCCGCACCATCGAGCCCTGTCGCATCGCGATGAAGGATGCCGGCGTCAAGACCTCGGACATCACCGACGTGATCCTGGTCGGCGGCATGACGCGGATGCCCAAGGTGCAGGACAAGGTCAAGGAATTCTTCGGCAAGGAGCCCCGTCGCGACGTCAACCCCGATGAAGCCGTCGCCGTCGGCGCCTCGATCCAGGGCGGCGTGCTGCAAGGCGAAGTCAAGGACGTACTGCTGCTCGACGTCTGCCCGCTCTCGCTCGGCATCGAAACTCTGGGTGGCGTCATGACCAAGCTGATCGCCAAGAACACCACCATCCCGACCAAGACCAGCCAGACCTTCTCCACCGCCGACGACAACCAGAGCGCCGTGACCATCCACGTCATGCAGGGCGAGCGCGAAATGGCCAGCGGCAACAAGAGCCTCGGCCAGTTCAACCTGAGCGACATTCCGCCGTCGCCGCGCGGCATGCCGCAGATCGAGGTCACCTTCGACATCGACGCCAACGGCATCCTGCACGTCTCGGCCAAAGACAAGGGCACCGGCAAGGAAAACAAGATCACCATCAAGGCCAACTCGGGACTTTCCGAAGCCGAGATTCAGGCGATGGTGCAGGATGCAGCGGCCCATGCCGAGGACGACCGCAAGGCCCACGAACTGGTCGACGCGCGCAATCAGTGCGATGCCATGGTGCATTCGATCAAGAAAGCGCTCGGCGAACACGGTGACAAGCTCGATGCCGACGAAAAGGCCAAGATCGAAGCCGCCGTGAAGGAAGCCGAAGAAGTGATGAAGGAAGGCGACAAGGCCACCATCGAAGCCAAGACTGAAGCGCTGGCCAAGGCTTCGCAGAAGCTTGGTGAAAAAATCTATGGCGACGCCCAGGGCGCGGCCGGAGCAGCGGGTGCGGCCGGTGGTGCGCCGGGCGGCGGCGCAGGCGAAGCGAAGAAAGACGACAGCGACGTGGTCGATGCCGAATTCACCGAAGTGAAAGACAAGAAAGCTTAAACCGGACACTCATTTGGCAAATGAGTGCCGTTTTAAGTGGCCGAGTTCAAGCGGACGCGCAAGCGCCGCTTGAACTCGGCCTTTGCACTGAAGTAGCCTGGACCGACTGACATGGCAAAACGCGACTACTACGAAATCCTGGGCATCAACCGCGATGCATCCGACGAGGACATCAAGAAGGCCTACCGCAAGCTGGCCATGAAGCATCATCCGGACCGCAATCCGGATAACCCCAAGTCCGAAGATCATTTCAAGGAAGCCAAGGAAGCCTACGAGATCCTGTCGGATGCGCAGAAACGCTCGGCCTACGATCAATACGGCCATGCCGGTGTGGATCAACAGGCAGGAGGGCCTGGCGGCCCGGGTGGCTTCGCCGATGCCTTCTCGGACATTTTCGGCGACATCTTCGGCGGCGGCGGTCAGCGTGGCGGCCGCTCCAATGTCTATCGCGGCGCCGACCTGCGTTACAACCTCGAAGTCTCACTGGAGGAAGCCGCACGCGGCACCGAAACCCGCATCCGCATCCCGACCATGGCGGAATGCGAGACCTGCACCGGTAGCGGCGCCAAGAAAGGCAGCGAACCGAAAACCTGCCCCACTTGCGGCGGCCACGGCCAGGTACGCATGCAGCAGGGTTTCTTCTCGATCCAGCAGACCTGCCCGAAGTGCCACGGCACCGGCCGCTACATCCCCGACCCCTGCGGCACCTGCCACGGTTCGGGGCGCGTCAAGCAGCACAAAACGCTGTCAGTCAAGATTCCGGTGGGAATCGACGAAGGCGACCGGATCCGGCTCACCGGCGAGGGCGAGCCCGGCGTCAACGGCGGCCCGCCGGGCGACCTTTACGTCCAAATTCACCTCAAGGCGCACGCTGTGTTCCAGCGCGATCACGACGACCTGCATTGCGAAATGCCGGTCAGCTTTGCCACAGCGGCGCTTGGCGGCGAAATCGAGGTTCCTACACTCGATGGTGTCGCCAAACTGAAAGTGCCCGCCGAAACGCAGACCGGCAAGGTGTTCCGCCTGCGCGGCAAAGGCATCAAGGGCGTGCGCTCAATCAGCCACGGCGACCTGCTCTGCCATGTGGTACTGGAAACCCCGGCCAAACTTACCGACCGGCAGAAGGAACTTTTGCAGGAATTCGAAGTAATCAGTCAGGGCAACGCCCAGCGACATAGCCCACGCGCGCAAGGCTGGCTGGATCGGGTCAAGGACTTCTTCAGCAGTTGAGAAGCCCCCGGCGCCGGCCAACCTCCTGAATTTCTGCTCTTTTCGTCGCATTGACCGCGCCGAAAAGGGCTCAAGTCAGCCTAATCCCTGTCGTTATAGGCGTCATAACGCAGGGATTAAGACCATGAGCATTGATTCCTTACCGCCCACCCTCGGTGTCCAGGCCGCATACCCCCGGCAGGACAAAAACGGGAAGCCCGGCCGGGAACCGCCGCGCGATGGCAAACCCGGGCTACCGGAGCAGGAGCAGCAGGATCAGGATCCGCTGGTCCTCAATTCGCTGGGACAGATCATCGGCAAGACCATCAACATCACCGCCTGAGCGACTTCATCCCGGGATCAGGCCCGGCGCCAGGTCGTTCCCTGCGGTCCGTCTTCCAGCACGATGCCGGCCGCCTTGAGTTCGTCGCGGATGCGGTCCGATTCGGCGAAGTTCTTCGCCTTCTTCGCCGTCCCGCGAGCGCCGACTTTCGCCTCGATCTCCTCGTTGCTCAAGCCGCCTTCAGGCGCTGCCTGGAGGAAGCTTTGGGGGGCGCGCTGGAGCAACCCGAGCACGCCGCCCAGTGCCTTGAGCTGCCCCGCCAGCGCCGCGTCACCGCGATTCACCGCGCTCGCCAGATCGAACAGCACGGCCATGGCTTCCGGCGTACCGAAATCGTCGTCCAGCGCTGCCTTGAAGCGCACGGCATGAGCCTCACTCCAATCCACCGCCGTTTCTCCGGCAACACCCTTGAGCGCGGTATAGAGGCGCGTCAGCGCCTGCCGCGCATCGTCGAGATGGACGTCGGAGTAATTGAGCGGACTGCGATAGTGGGCCCGCAGGATGAAGAAGCGCACCACCTCGGCGTCATACTCTTTGAGTACCTCGCGAATGGTGAAGAAGTTGCCCAGCGACTTCGACATCTTCTCGTCATCCACACGAACGAAACCGTTGTGCATCCAGTAGTTGACGTACCGGCACTGATGAGCGCCCTCCGACTGGGCAATCTCGTTTTCGTGGTGCGGGAACTGCAGGTCCTGACCGCCGCCATGGATGTCGAAATGCTTGCCGAGCAATTGCGAACCCATCGCCGAACATTCGATGTGCCAGCCCGGACGCCCTGGCCCCCAGGGCGACTCCCACTTCACTTCGGCGGGCTCGTCGTCCCGCGCGTGCTTCCACAGCACGAAGTCGAGCGGATCCTGCTTGCCGGCCATGACATCGACCCGTTCGCCGGCGCGCAGGTCTTCCAGCGACTTGCCGGAAAGCTTGCCGTAGCCGTCGAACTTGCGTACTGAATAGCAAACGTCGTTGCTGCCAGCGACATAGGCGTAGCCCTGCTTTTCCAGTGCGCCGATCATGTCCAGCATCTGCGCGACATACTCCGTCGCACGCGGCTCGGCGTCCGGACGCAGCACACCCAGCGCAGCTGCGTCTTCGTTCATCGCAGCGATGAAACGATCGGTCAACTGCCGTATGGTTTCGCCGTTCTCCTGTGCGCGACGAATGATCTTGTCGTCGATGTCGGTAATGTTGCGCACATACTTCAAGACGTAACCGCTGGCCCGAAGCCAGCGTGCCACCATGTCGAACACGACGAGTACGCGGGCATGGCCGAGATGGCAGAAGTCATAGACCGTCATGCCGCAGACGTACATTTTGGCGACGCCGGGCTCGATCGAAACGAAGGCCTGCTTTTCGCGGGCCAGGGTGTTGTATATCTTCAGCATGACGGAGAAAATAGAAGTGCAGTGGAGGTGAAGGTCGGCATTATCGGCGCTAAGGATGGCGGCCGTAACAATAAATCTCCCGAACTCCGGGTTTAAGCAAAAAAATGGCCACGAAAGGCCGGCATTCTCGGGCCATCGATCAAACGCTTCGGGTTGTGGGAAAGGCGGGCTTCTTGTTAGAATCCATGGTTGAATCCAGCATGGTTTGTCCCCGCGAAACTCATTTTCGGGCAACCGTCAAAGAGAAGTCTATACCATGACCCAAATCAGCCTCAATGCCTCACGCCTGCTGGCCGCAGCCATTTCCATCGCCCTCCTGATGCTGGCCCCCGCGGTCCGCGCCGATGCCATTCAGGACATCAGCAAGCAGATCAAGCAGGGGCAGCATGCCCAGGCGCTGGAACAGGTCGACAAGTATCTCGCCGGCAAGCCAAAGGATGCCCAGGGGCGCTTTCTCAAAGGCATCGTGCTGACCGAGATGAACAAGCCCAACGAGGCGATTGCGGTGTTTTCAAAGCTGACCGAGGATTACCCGGAGCTGCCGGAACCCTACAACAACCTCGCCGTGATCTACGCACAGCAGAAACAATACGACAAGGCCAAGCAGGCGCTGGAAATGGCAATTCGTACCCATCCCTCCTACGCCACCGCCCACGAGAACCTGGGCGACATCTATGCGCGCCTCGCCAGCCAGGCCTATGACAAGGCACTGCAGATCGATTCGTCGAACTCGAGCGCACAGAACAAGCTGGCCCTGATTCGCGACCTGATGAGTACCGCCAGCCGTCCCGGCAAAGTCTCAAAGCCGGTCGCCGAACCGGTCAAGCTCGCCGAAGCACCCAAGGTGGCGCCCGGCCCTGCGCCCACACCAGCCCCGGTAGCGGTTGCCCCCGCCCCGGCTGCTGCTGCCCCGGCTACCGCCGCACCAGCGAAACCGGCCGAAACGCCCAAGCCGGCCCCGGCAAAAGCTGCCAGCGATACCAATACGGAAGTCACCAAGGCCGTCGACCTGTGGGCCGCCGCCTGGTCACGCAAGGACGTGAAGGCCTACCTCGCCGCCTATGCCCGTGACTTCAAAACCCCGGCCGGCGAAACGCGTGCCGCCTGGGATGCTGAACGGCAAAAGCGCATTGCCAAGCCTGGTGCCATTCATGTCAGCTATGAAAACCTGCGCATCGCCGTCGATGGCGAGACTGCCACGGTGAAATTCCGCCAGCACTACAAGTCGGCGTCGCTCAAGACGTCGAGCAACAAGGTGCTGCTGATGGGCAAGCGCGACGGAAAATGGCAGATTCTGCAGGAGCGGGTCGGTAGCTGATGAGCTACCTGTCGCGTTCACTGGCGGCTGTAACAGTCTTCAGCCTGCTGGTTGTGGCGGGCACGGCCGGGGCCGCCGGCAAAGCGCCGAAGCATATCAAGAAGGATACCGGCAGCCCCGCCGTCGAGGCCATTTATACCGATTCAGGGCCGGAACCGCTGCTGGCGAAGGTATTCGACGCCATCGAAAACAACCGGCTGGAACTTGCCATGCAGCAGACGGAAATGCTGATCAAGGCCTATCCGAATTTTCGCCTGGCGCATCTGGTGAAGGGCGATCTGCTGCTGGCCCGCTCCCGCCCGCTGATGTCTTTTGGCGAAGGCGGTGGTCCGGCGGCGGGAGAAAAGATCGCCGACCTGCGCGACGAAGCCATCGTCCGCCTCAAGGGCTACCGCACCAAGCCGCCCGCCGACTATGTGCCGCGCTACCTGCTGCAAATGCACCCCGAACAGAAACACGCGGTGGTGGTTGATACGCAGAAATCCCGGCTCTATCTTTACCAGAATGACAACGGCACACCACGTTTCATTGCCGACTACTACATCACGCAGGGGAAGCTGGGGTCCGACAAGACCCGCGAGGGCGACAAGAAGACGCCGATTGGCGTCTATCACGTCACTTCCAGCCTGCCGCGGCAGAAGCTGACCGACTTCTACGGCAGCGGCGCCTTCCCGATCAACTATCCCAACGACTGGGACAAGCGCCAGGGGCGCAACGGCCACGGCATCTGGCTGCACGGCACACCATCGGACACCTTCTCGCGGCCGCCCAAAGCTTCCGATGGCTGCGTGGTGCTGGCCAATCAGGATCTCGACAGCCTGTCGAAGAGCCTGCAGGTCGGCCTCACCCCGGTCATCATCAGCAACAGCATCGAATGGCTGTCGCTTGACGATTGGCAAACCGAACGCAGCTCGCTGCTGAAGATGATCGAGGAATGGAGGCAGGACTGGGAAAGTCGCGACGCCGAGCACTATGCGCGGCACTACTCGCACAAGTTCAATGCCGACGGCCAGGGTTACCAGGGCTGGATCGAACAGAAGCGCAAGGTCAACGCGGCCAAGAGCTGGATCAAGGTGGGGACCGGCAATATCAGCATGTTCCGCAATCCAGGCAAGGAAGAATACGTCGTCGTGACCTTCGAGCAGGATTACCGCTCCAGCAACCTTTCCAACCAGATGAAGAAGCGTCAGTACTGGATCAAGGAAAGCGGCCGCTGGAAGATCGTATTCGAAGGCGCGGCCTGATGCCTGCCCGCGCAGCGGAATCCCAGGCACGCAAAGCGACGATCAGCCCTCGCTGTCTGAATCACCCTATCTCTTACCGCATTTCCCATTCATCCGGAGGCTCCATGCATCGTCTGTTTCTTTTCGCTTTTGCGTTTCTGTTTGGCATCGCTGCGCATGCCGCCAATCCCATGCTCGAGGTGAAAACCTCGCAGGGCACGCTGACCATCGAGCTGTATCAGGACAAGGCACCGAAAACGGTAGAGAACTTCCTGCAGTACGCCAAGGATGGTTTCTTCAACGGCACGATCTTCCACCGCGTGATTCCGGGCTTCATGATCCAGGGCGGCGGCTTCACGCCGGACATGAAGGAGAAGCAGGCCCGCGCACCGATCCAGAACGAAGCCAAGAACGGGTTGAAGAACGAACTGGGCACCCTGGCCATGGCCCGCACCAACGATCCACATTCCGCCAGCGCCCAGTTCTTCATCAACCTCAAGGACAACAGTTTCCTCGACTATCCGGGCCGCGATGGCTGGGGCTACGCCGTGTTCGGCAAGGTGGTGCAGGGCCTCGACATCGTGCAGAAGATTGCCACGGTGCAAACGACCAATGCCGGCCCGCACCAGAACGTACCCGCCATGCCGATTCTCATCGAATCCGTCAAGCTGCTGCCAACGGCAGCCCCGGCAAAGAAATAATCCACACAGGACGACACACCATGATCAAGCTCACCACCAACCACGGCGCCATCACGATCGAACTGGACGCCGAAAAGGCGCCCAAGAGCGCAGCCAACTTCATCGCCTACGTTGAGGCGGGCCACTACGACAACACGGTATTCCATCGCGTGATCGACGGCTTCATGGTCCAGGGCGGCGGCTTCGAGCCCGGCATGGACCAGAAACCGGTCAATGCGCCGATCGAGAACGAAGCCAAGAACGGCCTGAAAAACGAGCGCTACACCGTCGCCATGGCCCGCACCAGCGACCCGCACTCGGCCACCGCGCAATTCTTCATCAATGTCGGCGACAACGACTTTCTCGACAACGACAAATGCCAGGATGGCTGGGGCTATTGCGTCTTCGGCCGCGTCGTCGAAGGTCAGGACGTGGTGGACAAGATCAGGTCGGTGAAGACCGGCAACAAGGGCTTCCACCAGAACGTTCCGACTGAAGACGTCATCATCGAGCGCGCCGAAATCATCTGAACGATCGGGGCGGTTCCATGCTGACCATCGCCGGAACTGCCCGCTTCATTTCCGACCTGCACCTGCGGGCGGAACGACCCGATCTGACCGGGCGCTTCGCGGCCTTTCTCGCCGATACCGCCGCGGCCAAGGTCGAGGCTCTATTCATCCTCGGCGACCTGTTCGAGTACTGGATCGGCGACGACGATCTGGCTGATCCCTTCAATGCTCGCGTCTGCGCGGCACTGCGCCAACTCGCGGACTGCGGCACGGACATCTACTTTATCGCCGGCAATCGCGATTTCCTGATCGGCGAGACTTTTGCCGCTGCGGCGGACGTCACCTTGCTCGATGAAATCGAGAAAGTCGGCGCTGGTGATACGGCAATCCTGCTGATGCATGGCGATACCGTTTGCACCGACGACATGCCCTATCAGGAATTTCGCCGCATGGTGCGTTCGCCAGACTGGCAGAGGACGTTTCTTGCCCGCCCCCTGGCAGAACGCCGTGCCGAAGTGGGAAACCTGCGCCGCCGCAGCGCCGAGGCAATGCAGGGCAAGACGGCCGCGATCATGGACGCCAATGTCGATGCGATCCGCACGGCCCTGACGGCTCACGGTTGCACCTGCCTGATCCACGGCCACACTCACCGGCCAGGGCACGAAGTGATTCAGTTGGCATCCGGTAGCGCCGAACGCTGGGTGCTGTCGGATTGGGATACCGGGCGCGGCGACGCGCTCGAAATCAGCGCGTCGGGCGTTCGCCGCATCGACCTCTCGGGCTAGCGCAAACCCCGCGCCAGATCGGCCTGCAGATCGGCTACGCTTTCCAGCC
>JBIJDI010000086.1:0-8823 GCA_044344235.1 Sulfuritalea sp.
GATGGAGTCTGCCGAGACGCACCATCCTGAACCCCATCCCCTCCCCAGCCCTCCCCTTGAAGGGGAGGGAGAATACCAAAATCATGCCGCGGCCGCTGCAACGCAACTCTCGCGTAGCTTCGTGGGAGAAAGCTCAAGCCCGTTTGGCCAGCATAATGCTCCTGCATCGATGAATACTCGCCGGAAAAACGATTCGTCGCGCAGCGCATCAAGCAAGGGGCCCCTGCGCTGCAAGAATTCGGCCGTTAAAGTGGCCTTTCGCTCCGTCGGAAAACATGAGCGTCACTTGAAATCCGCCGCAGTATCTGGCTTCGATTAGTTTAATCATCTTGATCTGCTCCCGGAATGCGTTCCAACGGCTCAAGATTTTGAGCGTGTTCGCAGTTGGTCATCAATACTCGACATGCATGTAGGGCGGCGGGTGATCATCGTGCCACATACGCACGATGATGCCGAAGAAGACGGAAAGATTTGGCATGGCGAGCCTACTCGTGACGATCCATGGCCTTGAACCCATGCTTCTTGATCAACTCGTCGCGCTCGGCGGCCTTGAGATCCTCGCGCACCATTTCCGCGACGAGTTCGGCGAATGTGATCTTTGGCGTCCATCCCAGCTTTTCGCGCGCCTTGGTCGCATCGCCAAGCAGGGTTTCGACTTCCGTGGGCCTGAAGTAGCGCGGGTCGACCTGGACAATGCAATTTCCCAGCGCGTCGTATCCCTTTTCGTCGCCTCCCATACCGCGCCAGTCCACGGCGATGCCGATTTCGGCGCCGGCGGCATCGACGAAATCGCGCACGCTGTATTGCACGCCGGTAGCGATCACGAAATCCTCGGGCTTTTCCTGCTGCAGCATCAGCCACTGCATCTCGATGTAATCGCGGGCATGGCCCCAGTCACGCTTTGCATCCAGATTGCCGAGAAACAGGCAATCCTGCAGGCCGAGCTTGATGCGCGCCAGCGCGCGGGTGATCTTGCGCGTGACAAAGGTTTCGCCACGAATGGGGCTTTCGTGGTTGAACAGGATGCCGTTGCAGGCATACATGCCGTAAGCCTCGCGGTAATTCACCGTGATCCAGTAGGCGTAGAGCTTGGCCACCGCGTAGGGGCTGCGCGGATAAAAGGGCGTGGTTTCCTTCTGTGGAGTTTCCTGTACGAGACCGAAAAGCTCGGACGTACTGGCCTGATAGAAGCGGGTTTTCTTTTCCATGCCGAGGATGCGCATCGCTTCGAGGATGCGCAGGGCGCCAAGGGCGTCCGAGTTGGCCGTGTATTCGGGTTCCTCGAAACTCACCGCAACGTGACTCTGCGCGGCGAGGTTGTAGATTTCGTCGGGTTGCACCTGCTGAATGATGCGCACCAGGCTCGAACTGTCGGTCATGTCGCCGTGGTGCAGGGCGAAGCGACGATTGGCGACATGCGGATCCTGATACAGATGATCGATGCGGTCGGTATTGAACAGCGATGTCCGGCGCTTGATGCCGTGCACCTCGTAGCCCTTGTCCAGCAGGAACTCGGCGAGATAGGCGCCGTCCTGGCCGGTGACGCCGGTAATCAGTGCGATCTTCTTTGTCATTGAGATTCAGCTTTCGTTTGGCAATGTTTGGCGTAGGCGACTTAACAGCGAATCGAATGCGGAAAGGTAGCGCTCAAGTTCCACAAGGATGCGGGAGATTTCGTGTTCGTCGTAAACATGGGACGCAAGGTTGCGCATCTCGATCATGTCCAGCCATACCTGTTCATCGGCCAGCAATCCCTGGGCATAGGCTTCCTTAAAAACAGGCCGGGGCGCACGGGCGTCGATGCCCAGATAATCCAGAACACGTTTGAGCGCTTTCCACGCCATTTCGTAGGTGAATTCAAAGCGCTTTGCCGCGACATCCAGAACGATGTCCCCGTTGCCTTCGGCGACCCAACGATCACGCTCGGCAACAACAATTCGGAATCGGTCCAGCGCGCGCTCGAAATACATCAGTCCGTCATGCGCGCGAAGCTCTTTGGTGGCGCTGTAGATGACAAGGCCGGTGTCTCTCACCCGGCTGGCGAAACGGCTGTCGGCTCTGGCGATATTGGCGACATCAATGCGGTACAACGTGGGCAACTGGTCCAGATCGTCACGCATCGACTGAAGTGCGCCAGCGTCACACTCCGGCGCGTCGAAGGCAAAGTCATAATCGCTTTCGGCCTTGGCGTCGCCGGTAACGCGCGAACCAAAAAGATAAATACGGGTCGGCGAGGTGTGCTTGAGGATGATCTCGCGCACGGCGCTGATGATTTTCGGATCATTCATGGCTTCAGTTTGCGTCCGTAGTTGTCTTCAAAGCGCACGATATCGTCCTCACCCAAGTAGCTGCCTGACTGCACCTCGATGATCTCGAGCGGTATCTGGCCCGGATTTTCCAGCCGATGCTTGACGCCCAGCGGGATGTACGTCGATTCGTTCTCGCTGAGCAGAATAATCTCCTCGCCGCGGGTCACTTTGGCCGTGCCGCTGACCACCACCCAGTGTTCCGCGCGATGGTGATGCATTTGCAGCGAAAGCGTGGCCCCCGGACTCACCACGATGCGTTTGACCTGAAACCTTTCGCCGCTGTCGATGCCATCGTACCAGCCCCAGGGCCTGTGCACCTTGCGATGCAGATCGACTTCACTGCGGCCGGCGGTTTTCAGGCGGCTGACGATGCGCTTCACTTCCTGGGTGCGGGCCTTGGGTGCGATCAGCACGGCATCGGCAGTTTCCACGACCACCATCTCCTCGCAGCCGATGCAGGCAACGAGGCCGTGTTCGGCGATCACCAGGTTGCCGTGCGAATCCTCCAGCCAGACATCCCCCTTCACGGCATTGCCGTCGGCATCGCGGTCGATGGCTTGCCAGAGCGCGTCCCAGGCGCCGACGTCCGACCAGCCGACATCGAGCGGAACAACACGACACGGGATGGCCATGTCCCGGGAGGCAGGAAGCTTTTCCATTACCGCATAATCGATCGAATCCGCGGGGGATGCGGCGAAGGCCGCAGCATCGAGCCGGACGAAGTCGCCATCGTCATTCGCGGCATCCACGGCCTTGCGGCAAGCGGCAAGAATTTCGGGCGAGAAGTGACCGATGGCCTTGAGCCACACCGAAGCGCGCAACATGAAGATGCCGCTGTTCCAGAAATGGCGGCCCCCGGCGACGTACTCGGCGGCAACGGCGGCGGCGGGTTTTTCGCGAAAGGCAAGGAGTCCGATCGAAGCCGCCGTACCGCCAGCGCCGACTTCTGCCTCGATATACCCGTAGCCGGTTTCGGCACGATCGGGAATGATGCCGAAGGTCACCACAGACCCGCGCTCGGCGTCCGGCAAGCCCAGCAATACCGCGGCTTGGAACGCCGCGACATTGCGTATGTGGTGATCCGCGGGCGTAGCCAGCAGCACCGGGTCGGCTCCATCGCGAGTGGCATACAAGGCGGCGGCCGTCAGCGCCGGAGCGGTATTGCGCCCGACCGGTTCCAGCAGCAGAGCCCAGTGCGCCAGCCCGAGCTGGCGCAACTGCTCGGCGGTGATGAAACGGTATTCCTGATTGCTGACAATGATCGGCGCCGCCAGGGGCAGGCCTTCGAGGCGACGCAGGGTGTTCTGCAGCAGACTTTCGTCACCCAGCAAGGGCTGCAACTGCTTCGGATGTTTCTCGCGAGATACCGGCCACAGGCGGGTACCGGAACCTCCGCTGAGAATAACGGGGACCAGCAGTGAATCAGACATTCATATAGCTCCTGTACCAATCGACCAAGCGGCGCGCTTGAGTTCGGCGGCTGCCGCATGAGCAGCATTGTAGGCACTGGTGAATCGGCCCTGCGCGGAGAGGCCGGCCAACTGGGCATCGGCAAGACGGATTCGCGCCATCGCCAACATCCGCCTGACCTCAGCCTCGTTGCGCGGCTCGGCTTTGAGTCGGCCGATGCGCACCAGGTTATCCAGCGCGGACAAGCTCATTGGCATCTCCGATCAATGGAAGAATGGGCTGCGCCAGGACGCGATTGACGAACGAATCCGGTTCGGCGCGGCGTCGCTCAAAATCGGCAGGCGTATAGCAGGTCGGATTGATTTTTCGTCCCAGTTGCGCTTCCAGCGGCACGAGCAATTCAAGGACTCGACCCAGCAGCAGGTTCTCGCCGATTAGCATAAGGTCAATGTCGCTTTGCGCCGTGTCGGTCTGTTTTGCCACAGAGCCATAAACCCATGCCGCTTTCAGATCAGGTATCAAGGGCAGCAGCGCCTCGCGCAACACGGGTTCCAACCCGAGTGTTTTGCATGTCAGGCCTACCAACTCGCCGTATACCGGGCTTTGCGGGTTCGCCTGAAAACGGCGCAAATTCCCGACTCTTTCGGTACGCACCAAGCCCGCCCCGGCCAACCGGTTTAGCTCCCGTTGCAGGGAGGCACTGCCCAAACCGGTGAGGCGGCGCAATTCGCTCAAGTGATAACTTCGATCAGGCTGACCAAACACCCACCGAAAGACACGGGATTGGCTGTCCGAAAAAAGGGCGGTGGCGATCGACATGTTCAGATATTAGCATGCTCGAGCTAAATATTGGAGTGACTGTTTTCACAATGTTGCTGCTGCGGCAGCTTTTGAAGCTGCAGTGATGAGTTTACGCTTTGATGATATTGTGTTATGGTGCTTTTATGATTCACTAACTGGAGAAATTCAATGAGCAGGCTGACTATCACTCTGGATGATTCGCTCCATCAGGCTCTCAAGGAAACCGCTGCCCGACAGGGCCGTTCCATAGGCAA
Organism: Sulfuritalea sp.; assembly: GCA_044344235.1. Lineage (GTDB taxonomy): Bacteria > Pseudomonadota > Gammaproteobacteria > Burkholderiales > Rhodocyclaceae > Sulfuritalea. The sequence goes on from JBIJDI010000086.1 coordinate 4,775, forward strand.
GATTATTGAAGAAGGTCTGCTTCTTCGCGGCATCAAACCCATGGAAAGCGCGCGGCAGCTTGTGGCGCGGGCCCGTTTGCAAGCCGGGCTCGGTGAAGAGGATGCGACCCGAATGGCTGTCGAGGAAACCCGCGCCCAGAGGAGTGCTTGATGCCGCGAATGTTTATCGTCGACACCAACGTCGTGGTGGCGGGGCTGATCACTACGCAGGCCGACAGCCCTACCGCGCAACTCCTCGATGCGATGCTCGACGGGCGGCTGATCTATCTGCTTTCGCCGGATCTGTTGCGCGAATATCGGGCCGTCGTGTTGCGCCCCAAACTCGCTCGCGCGCATGGCCTCAACGAAACTGAAATCGATGCATTACTGACAGATATCACGGCGAATGCCCTCTGGCGGGACCCGCCTGCGGATGCCTTGCATCAAGCGCCCGATCCGCAGGACGGCCATTTATGGGCGCTTCTGGCGTACGAACCTTCAGTCCTACTGATTACAGGAGACCGCTTGCTGCAGGAAAACCCGAGACCGGGCGGTTCGGTAATTTCGCCCGCGCAATGGGCAAGCGATTTTCGGGTGTGACGCCGTCCTCACCCAATCACTTATCATCGCTGAATGGGCGGCGTCAAAGCTTGTCTCGCACCCGCAAATATCTCGGAAAGCGCGGCATGCCGTTTTTCGTGAGTTCGCGATAGCGGTAGGTGATCTGCGTACCCACCGGCGGCGGGTTGCGGCGCAGGGCGTCGGTGAGGCCGCTACCCAAGGCAAAGCGGCGGCCGTCGGGCAACTCCATGCGTAGTGCGCCCAGCATGCCGGCGTATTTGCCTTTGCCGGGCAGATGGGCGACGACGGTCGCTTCGGCATCGATCCATGGGGTTACTTTGAGCAAGGCGCTTGAGCGGCCGGTTTCGTAGGCGGCATCGTCGCGGTGGAGCATGAGTCCTTCGCCACCGCTACGAACAATGTCGCGCAACTTTTTCTGCAACGCCACCGAATCGGGCAGACGAAATTGGGGAATGGCTTGCAGCCAGGGTAGGTTCGCCGCGGCGGTGACTCTCTTGATCTGTTCGACGCGGTCGGTAAAGCTGCCGGGGGCGCCGGGTAATTCGAAGATCATGTAGCGCACGCGCCGCCATTCGGCATCGACGGGCACCTGCCGGCGGACGATGGCGGAGAGTTGATCGAAGCTGCCGCGTCCAAGCCAGAGTTCGCCGTCCAGTGATTGAGCAGGCAAGGCGTCGAGAAACCACTTCGGGGCGGGTACCGGGTTGCCGCTGCGAAACTGGAGGTTCTTGCCATCCCAGCTGGCGCGCACACCGTCGAGCTTTTCGCTGACCCAGTAGCGCGAGACCTCGATGTCGCCGCGATAGCGCTCGGCCAGAAGCAAAGTCGGCGCCGGCGGAGCGGCGGCCAACGCCGGTAAGAACACTGCCGCGCCGAGTAGCGCGGAAAGTATCGCAAGGGCCCGCCGAAAACGAAGTTTCAGAGGAGACTCATGCCCACCCGCGGGTGTGACGTCGGAACTAAAATCAGGAATGGTAGCTCCGGTACCACTCGACAAAACGGCGCACGCCTTCGGTCACGGGCATAGCTGGCGAAAATCCGGTGACGTGCTTGAGTTCGGACGTGTCGGCGTAGGTCGCCGGCACGTCGCCATCCTGTAGCGGCAGGAAGTTCTTCGTCGCCTTTTTGCCCAGGGCCTGTTCCAGTGCTTCAATGTAGGCCATGAGTTCGACCGGCTGGTGATTGCCGATGTTGAACACGCGATATGGCGCCCAGCTTGTCGCCGGGTCGGGCGTCTGCTTGTCGAAGTCTGGACTCGCCTGCGGCGGACGGTCCAGTATCCGGATCACGCCTTCGGCAATGTCGTCGATGTAGGTGAAGTCGCGCCGCATTTTGCCGTGGTTGAAGACATCGATCGGGCGGTCTTCGAGGATGGCCTTGGTGAACAGGAATAAGGCCATGTCGGGCCGGCCCCACGGCCCATACACGGTAAAGAAGCGCAGGCCAGTGGTCGGCAACGCAAAGAGGTGGCTGTAGGTGTGCGCCATCAACTCGTTGGCCTTCTTGGTCGCGGCGTAGAGGCTGACCGGGTGATCGACGTTGTCGTGTTCCGAGAAGGGCATGCGCTCGTTGCCGCCGTAAATGCTGGAACTGCTGGCGTAGACAAAGTGCTCGACGCCGCTGTGGCGACAGCCTTCGAGGATGTTGACGAAGCCGACCACGTTGCTGTCGACGTAGGCATGCGGATTTTGCAGCGAGTAGCGCACGCCGGCCTGCGCGGCCAGATTCACGACACGCTGCGGGCGCTCGGCGGCGAACAAGGCGGCAATGCCGTCCCGGTCGGCGATATCGAGCCGGGAAAGCTTGAAGCGCGGATTGGGCGTGAGTCGCGCCAAACGCGCTTCCTTCAAGGCCACATCGTAGTAGTCGTTGAGGTTGTCTACGCCGACCACCTCGTCGCCACGTGCAAGCAGGCGCTCACAGACGTGCATGCCGATAAACCCGGCCGCGCCGGTGACGAGTATTTTCATGGGGCTTTGACGGAACTCAGGCGATGCCCGAATCTTCGTATATCTGGTCGATGGTCAGTTCGAGTTTGAGACCCGGCACGATCAGTGTGTCGCCGGGGCCGAGGATGTCGCGTTGCCAGCTGTCGGCAGTGCGGCCGTAGTGCTCGACTTCACGCTTGTCCTGGTCGATCAGCAGGTAGTCGTTGAGACTTTCCAGTTGCTGGTAGGCAAGCAGTTTTTCGCGGCGGTCAATGCGCTCGGTGGAGTCGGAGAGTACCTCGGCGATCAGACAGGGAGCTTCGATGTAATAGGCGGGAGCATCGACGGCCAGGTCGCGCGGGGAACAGGTAACGGCGACGTCGGGGTAATAGTAGGCGGACGAGGTCTTCACGCGCACTTTCATGTCCGCAACGTAGGTCCGGCAAGGCTTGCCGCGCAGATGCACACGGAAGGCGGTGGCGATGTTGAGTGTGATGGTGGCGTGCATTTTAGATGCCCCCGCCATGGCGAAAACTTCGCCCGCCACGTATTCATGCTTCACGCTGGCAATCTTTTCGCCGACGAGATAGTCCTCTTCGCTGATTCTGTTCGCGATCGCGAGTTTCATGGCCGGTCTCCTTGCATGGCCAGCATTTTCGCATACTTGATGAAGCTGTTCTGGCACCCGATGAGGATATGCACGAGCCCCGGCACGCCGTCCAAAAATCCGCGGCGCAGGAGGTAGAACTTGATAAACCGAAGTACCGGTGAAACCAGAAGCTGTACCACGCTTGCCCGGTGGCCGGCGGCCAGCGCGGCCTCGGCGGCCAACGTGGTGTAACGGTTTTGTTTGGCGAGGTAGCTGTCCAGGGTCTCGGCTGTGTCATGCAGTAAATCGCCGGCCAGCGTGCCGATTTCAGCCTCGGTTAGCACCTTTTCGTGCACCGCATCGGCTGACCAGCGGGCGTGGCGACGATCGAAGAAACGCAGGCTCCAGTCCGGGTAGCCCTCGCCGTGGCGCAGATAGCGCCCCATGAAGCGGTTGCAGCGGGGGAAGCGATAGGCACTGACAGCCGGCGCTGACAAGGCGGCGAGAATGCTCTCCCGCAGCCGCTCGCTCACCCGCTCGTCGGCATCGATGCAGAGCACCCAGTCGTGGCTCGCCTGTTCGATGGCGAACTGCTTCTGCGGCCCGAAACCGCGCCACTCCGACTGGATTACCCGAGCGCCATGGCGTCCGGCAATCTCCGCCGTGCCATCGTCGCTGCCCGAATCGACGACGATGATTTCGTCACAGAACGCCACGCTCGCCAGGCAGTCGGCAAGCTGGCCGGCGGCGTTCTTCGTGATCAGGACGGCAGACACGGATGCGCCGGATCTCACCAGAACACCTGCACGGGAAACTGGGCGAATTTGGAATCACGCGATACCAGTGTGAGCCCGTCGATTTCCGCCTGAGCCGCAAGCATGCGGTCGAAAGGGTCGCCATGCGCGACGGCATAACTGCCGGCGCGCAAGCCATGCCGATGGGAAACCGGCAGATAGGAAAAGCCGTCGGCA
>JBIJDI010000087.1:0-8821 GCA_044344235.1 Sulfuritalea sp.
GCACGCGGCTTCAAGCCCAGCGCCGCGCCCATTTCCTTTGTGCCGAACAGCACGGCGGCGGCGCCATCGACGATGCCGGAGCTGTTGCCGGCGTGATGCACGTGGTTGATGCGTTCGACTTCCGGATAGCGCTGCAGCATCACGCTGTTGAAGCCGTACTTTTCGCCCTGCTCCTGGAACGCGGGCTTGAGCAGTGCCAGCGATTCCAGCGTCGATTCCGGCCGCATGTATTCGTCACGGTCGAGCATGACCAGACCATTGATGTCCTTCACCGGCACGATGGATTTTGCAAAGCGGCCTTCGTCCCAGGCCTGTTTGGCGCGGCGCTGGGATTCGGCCGCGTAGCTATCGACATCGTTGCGCGAAAAGCCCCATTTCGTCGCGATCAGGTCGGCCGAGATGCCCTGCGGCACGAAGCCGGTTTTCGCCGCCACCTGCGGATCGATCGGCCAGGCTCCGCCGGAAGAAAACATCGGCACGCGCGACATCGACTCGACGCCGCCACCGACGACAAGGTCGGCCTGTCCGGACATGATCTGCGCGGCCGCCTGGTTGCAGGCTTCAAGGCCCGAAGCGCAAAAACGGCTGACGGTAACGCCGGGCGCGCTGGTCGCATAGTCGGCATACAGCGCGGCAACACGCGCGATGTCGGCGCCCTGCTCGCCCACCGGCTCGACGCAGCCGAGCACCACGTCATCGACCTTCGAGGTATCGAGCGTGTTGCGGTCGCGCAAGGCGCGCAAGGCGGTGGCCGCCAGATAGATCGGCGTCGCCTGGTTCAGCGCGCCACCCTGCTTGCCCTTGCCGCGCGGCGTGCGCACGGCGTCGAAAATGAAGGCTTCGGTCATTACAGGCTCCTGCTGATAAGTTCTTTCATGATTTCATTGGTGCCGCCGTAGATCCGCTGCACGCGGGCATCGGCCCAGGCACGGGTGATCGGGTATTCCCACATGTAACCGTAGCCGCCGTGCAGTTGCACGCACTCGTCCATGACTTTGAACTGGAGGTCGCTGCACCAGTACTTGGCCATCGAGGCCGTCGCCGGATCGAGCTTGTTTTCCAGCAGCAGGTCGATGCAGCGGTCGACGAAGACGCGGCCGATCTGCACCTCGGTCTTGAGTTCGGCCAACTTGAAGCGGGTGTTCTGGAACTTCATGATCTCCTGACCGAAGGCCTTGCGCTCGCGTGTGTAGGTCACCGTCCAGTCTATCGCCGCCTCGGCCGAGGCCATCGCGATCACGGCGATCTGCAGTCGCTCCCAGGGGAGTTCCTGCATCAGGTAAACGAAGCCGTTGCCCTCTTCACCGAGCAGGTTTTCCGCCGGCACGCGGACGTTGTCGAAGAACAATTCGCAGGTGTCCTGCGCCTTCATGCCGGCCTTGTGCAGCGGCTTGGCCTTGGTGAAGCCGGGCATCGAGGTATCGACGATCAGCAGGCTGGTGCCCTTGGCGCCCTTGGCCGGATCGGTCTTGGCGACGACGATCACCAGGTCGCACAGGTAGCCGTTGGTGATGAAGATCTTCGAGCCGTTGAGCACATAGTGATCGCCGTCACGGACCGCGGTGGTGCGCACGCCCTGCAGGTCGGAACCCGCGGCCGGTTCGGTCATGGCGATGGCGCCGATCATTTCGCCGCTGGCCATCTTCGGCAGGTATTTCTGCTTCAGGGCTTCGCTGCCGTAGTGCAGCAGGTAGGGCGCAACGATCTCCGAATGCAGGCCCCAGCCGAGGCCCGTGGCGTTGATGCGGGCCGCCTCTTCCATGACGATGACCGAGAAGCGCTTGTCCACGCCGACGCCGCCATATTCTTCGGGCATGGTCGCGCAAAGAAAGCCGGCGGCACCGGCCTTGTTCCAGATGTCGCGATCGACGTGGGTCTGCTCTTCCCAGCGGGCGTGATGGGGGGCAACTTCCTGCTCCATGAAACGGCGCACGGTGTCGCGAAACGCTTCGTGATCCTCGTCAAACAGGGTGCGCGGTATCGACATCATGGCGGGCTCTCCGGTTGCAGCAGAAGGGTCGCCATGCTACCAAGCAAGCGCTTGGTTGACAAGCCGACGGGGCAGGGCAAAATGTTGGGCGGTCTTCCCGTACATGCCGTCATGCAAGAAAAGGACTCACCATGATCCCGACCCCGCCCATATTCAGTGTCACGCACGAGGTCATCAACCAGGCCCGCGCGCTGGAAAACTACAACGCCTACAGCAACAACCTGCCCCTGCAGGAAGCCGTGACGCAGCAGGGCGCCGGCTGGGCGCAGGACTGGTTGACGGAGCGGGGCGCCGAAGTCGGCAGCGCGGAATGGATCGAGCATGGTCGCCTGGCCAACAAGTTTCCCCCGACACCAAAATTGTTCGACACCTACGGCAACCGCCGCGACGAGGTCGAGTTCCATCCTTCCTGGCACGAATGCCTGGGCTGGCTGAAGCGTCATGGCTGCGACACCGGGCCGTGGGCCGACCCCAAGCCCGGTGCGCACGTCGCCCGCGCCGCCGCCTACATCATGTTCGCCGAGATCGAGGATGGCTCGCTGTGCCCGACCACCATGACCTACGGCGCCGTGCCGGTGCTCAAGCATGTGCCGGAAATCGCCCGCGAGTGGATGCCGAAAATGCTCTCGCGCGAGTATGACAAGCGCTTCATCCCGGCGGCGCAGAAGAAAGGCGTGCTGATCGGCATGGGCCTCACCGAAAAGCAGGGCGGTTCCGACGTGCGCGCCAATACCACGCGAGCCGAGGCCAACGGCGACGGCAGTTGGCGCATCACCGGCCACAAGTGGTTTCTTTCGGCGCCGATGTGCGACGCCTTCCTCGTCACGGCGCAATCGCCGAAAGGCCTGTCCTGCTTCTTCGTACCGCGCTGGACGCCGGACGGACGGCTCAACGAACTGCGCATCCAGCGCTTCAAGGACAAGCTGGGCGACCGTTCGAACGCCGGTACTGAAATGGAGTTTTGGGGCTCGCAGGGCTGGCTGGTCGGCGAAGAAGGACGCGGCATCCCGACCGTGCTGGAAATGGGCGTGTATACGCGGCTGGATTGCGCGATCGGCAGCACCGGCATCATGCGCGGCGCGCTGTCGCAGGCCATGCACCACGCCGGCCTGCGATCCGCCTTCGGCAAGCTGCTGCGCGACCAGCCGTTGATGATGAACGTGCTGGCCGACATGGCGCTCGAAACCGAAGCGGCCACCGCGCTCTCGATGCGTCTCGCGCGCGCCTTCGACGCCCAGGAAGACGAATCGGAAAACCTGCTGCGCCGCCTCCTCACGCCGGTCGCGAAATACTGGATCTGCAAGCGCTGCCCGACCTTGGTGGCCGAGGCGATGGAAGTGCACGGCGGCAACGGCTACGTCGATGAAGGGCCGATGCCGCGCCTGTTCCGCCAGAGCCCGCTCAATTCGATATGGGAGGGTTCCGGCAACGTCATGTGTCTCGACACGCTGCGCGCCATGGGCCGGCATCCGAAGAGCGTCGAGGTGCTGGCGGCGGAGATCGCGCCGGCGCTGGGAAAGAACCGCGCCTTCGACAGCTTCGTCGCCAAACTGAAGGATGGGCTCAACAACCCGCAGGACATCGAGATCCGCTCACGCGAGCTGACGCAGGGCATCGCGCTGGCGATGCAGGGCGCACTGCTGCTGTGCCATGCGCCGGCCACCACCAGCGAAGCCTTCTGCGCCTCGCGGCTGACGCCCAACCACTGGGGCGCCACCTTCGGTACGCTACCCGCCGCCACCGACTTTGCGGCGATCCTCGACCGCGCCTGGCCACGCTCATGAGCCTGCTTATCGAAAAGCGGGGTGCGGTCACCACGGTGACGATCAATCGTCCGGCCGCGCGCAATGCCATTGATCGCGCCACGGCAGCGGCGCTGGCGGACGCCTTTCGCGACTTCGACACCGATCCCGATGCCGCCGTCGCGGTGCTGTGCGGTGCGCAAGGACATTTTTGCGCCGGCGCCGATCTCAAGTCCTTTGCCGCGAATCCGGATGAATGGCAGCTCAGCGAAGAAGGCGACGCACCGCTGGGCCCGACCCGCATGCTGCTGTCGAAGCCGGTGATCGCCGCGGTCTCCGGCTACGCAGTCGCCGGCGGGCTGGAACTCGCGCTGTGGTGCGACCTGCGAGTCGTCGAGAAATCCGCCAGCCTCGGCGTGTTCTGCCGCCGCTGGGGCGTGCCGCTGATCGACGGTGGCACCATCCGCCTGTCGCGGCTGATCGGCCATTCGCGTGCGCTCGACCTGATCCTCACCGGCCGGCCGGTCGGCGCCGACGAGGCGCTGGCCATGGGTCTCGCCAATCGGGTGGTTGAAGACGGCCAGTCACGCGCCGCGGCGGAAGCGCTGGCCGCACAGATCGCCGCATTTCCGCAAACCTGCATGCGCCACGACCGGCTGTCGAGCTACGAACAATGGGGTCTGCCGCTAACGGAGGCGCTCAAGAACGAGTGCCGTCATGGCCGAATCTCGCTGGACAGCGGCGATGCCCGCTCCGGCGCCGACCGGTTTCGCGAAGGTGAAGGACGCCATGGCCGCTTCTAAAAGCAAGGCCGTTGCCACGCGAGAGGAGCCCAATCGCCGCGGCGACATCGTGCGCGCCGCCGGTCGGCTGTTCCACGAAAAAGGCTATTCGGCGACCACCATCCGCGACATCGCCAATGCCGTCGGCATGCGTTCCGGATCGCCCTTCTACCACTTCAAGACCAAGCACGACATGCTTCGTGCCGTGGTGCTGGAGGGCATCGACGCGATCAACGGCACCGTGTCGCAGGCGCTTGATCCGAAACTTTCGCCGCGCGCCCGATTCGAGGCCATGCTGCGCGCCCATCTGCGCCAGTTACTGGGCGAGGAAGGCCGCGACTTCGCCGCTACCCTGCTGCATGAGAGCCGCCATCTCGATCCCGAGGCGCAAACCGAGGTGGTGGCCCTGACGGATAGCTACGAAGCCGTGTGGCAAAGTGCATTGAAAGATCTGAAACGGGCCGGCCTGATTGCCGACGACAGCCCGGTCGCGCGCCTGTTTCTGATGGGGGCGCTGAACTGGACGGTGCAGTGGTATCGGCCGGGCGGGTCGAAGACCATCGATCAACTGGCGCGCCAGCTGGCCGATTTCGTGATCGGCACGTCCGGGCGCGCGTAGGGAAATCCCTTGGCCCGGTTGAACCGCGCTCGCCATTTCGCCGGCTGAATCCGGCTCAGGAATCCTTTTTCGGATAACCGACGGTCTGCGACAGCAAGACCTGCTGGTCATGCGTCAGGCCAAGCGCATCGGCGATCGCCGAGCGATCGATCCAGGCCCGGATCACCGTGGCCAGGCCTGCGCTGGCGGCAAACAAGTATACGTTCTGCGCTATCGCGCCCGCCGCCGCCGAGGCATAGGATTCGCGCTGCGCCACCGGGATCAGGCCCATCCGGCCGTGGTCGGCGACATAGACCAGATCCAGCGGCGCCTCATCGACGAAATCCTGATAGCCGGTGACACCCCTAAGATCGCTCGCCGCCACCAGATGCAATGCATGCGTCGCGGCGTCATAGCGGTAGGCGCCCGACGACAGCGCGACGAAAACGTCGATCTCCTGGGCGTTCAAGGCGGAGGGAGCCGTGCGTCCACCCTCGGCGCGGTTTATTCCATAGGCGGCCCAGAGCAGGTTTGACAGCACCGGCAGCGGCAGTGGTTTGAGCGCAAAGTCGCGCGATGACTGGCGCCGGCCCAGGGCTTCCATCAGCGGGAGGCCGCCTTGCTTCAGCGGCGGCGGCAGCGAAATCGATTTTGTCGAGCGACCCTTGGCAGGCTTCGGCCGCAAGGCGCCCATCATGCCGAGTGCGAGTTTGGTCAAGGTATTCATTGCTTCCCTCTTCTCATTTCCGATGCCGGCATGCTGCCACTACGCAAGGCAACCTGGTCAACAAAAAAAGATCCGGCGAGATCGCTCCAGCCGGAATCGGAAAACCCCACATTGCGTGGGGAGGGAGTAGGGAGTTGCCGGCCGGTCTCATACGAAACCGCCCAGCATTGCAGCAAAGAATACGGTAGCCGGACGGGGCATGGAATACCGGCAAAGTCGTATTTTGCCTACCCGGTTCAGAGTAGTGGCAGCGCTGCGCGAGCCAGCGTCAGTCGAAGTAAGTCCGGCCTTCCTCGAAACGCGCCGCAAACCAACCGCTCCGGAGGCTCTCGGTGCGCACCTTGCCGCGGCTGCTGGGGGCATGCACGAAGCGGTCGTCGCCGATGTAGATGCCGACATGCGAATAGGATTTGTTGCGCGTATTGAAGAAGACCAGGTCGCCGGGGCGCAGTTGCGTCGTCGCCACCGGCTTGCCGAGCCGGGCCAGATCGGCGGCCGACCCCGCGAGCCGGATGTCGGCCGACTTCTGATAGACGTAACTGACCATGCCGCTGCAATCCAGCCCGGCCTCCGGGTTCTTGCCGCCGAAGCGGTAGCCGGTTTCAATCAGCCCGAGCGCAAACAGCACGACATCGTTGGCTTTGCCGTTGATATTCGCCGTATCGCCAGCGCCAGCGCGGTGCGTCCCTTCGGGAACTTCTTGCGTTTCTCCGCCGGCTCTCGACGACACCACCGGCGCCGGCGACTGCTTCCCGAACGGCAAGACACCACAGGCGCTGAGCACCAGCGTCGAACTGGCCAGCAGGGCGGCAAGCGAATAGTACGGGGTCGGCATGGCCCCAAATCTAATCCGTTACACTGATGCGAATTAACCCAAGCAAGGCAGAAAACCTCATGCAAATCCGCGCCGCCGTCCTCAGCCAGATGGAGCTACCGCGCCCCTATGCGCAGACGAGACCGATCTCGATCGAGACCGTAAATCTCGCCGGCCCCGGCCCCAATGAGGTTCTGGTTCGCATTACCGGCGCCGGTCTGTGCCACTCCGACCTGTCCATCGTCAATGGCGACCGCCCGCGGCCGATGCCGATGGCGCTCGGCCATGAAGCCGCCGGCATCGTCGAGGAAACCGGCCCCGGCGTTATCGACCTGGTGCGCGGCGATTCCGTGGCCCTCGTTTTCGTCCCCAGCTGCGGCCACTGCCTGCCCTGCCTCGAAGGCCGCCCCGCGCTGTGCGAACCGGGCGCCGTGGCCAACACCGCCGGCACCATGGTCGGCGGCCACCGCCATCTGTCGCGCGCCGACGGTAGCGCGCTGAATCATCAAGTCGGCGTTTCCTGTTTCGCCGAATATGCGGTGTGCAATCGCGGATCGCTGGTCAAGGTGATCCCCGATCTGCCGCCGGACGTCGCGGCGATCTTCGGCTGCGCGGTGCTGACGGGCGTCGGCGCGGCGATCAACTCGGCGCAGGTTCGCCTCGGGCAGACGGTGGCGGTGGTCGGCCTCGGCGGCGTCGGCCTCTCCGCCGTGCTCGGCGCGCTGGCCGCCGGCGCGCGCGAGGTGATCGCCGTCGATACGCTGCCCGCGAAACTGGAAACCGCACTGGCGCTCGGCGCGACGCGCGCCTTCCGTGCCGATGATCCCGACCTCGTCGCCCAGATCAAGGCAGCGACCAAGGGCGGCGTGGATGTCGCCATCGAAGCGGCCAGCTCGGTGCAGGCGCTCGATGCCGCCTACAAGATGACCCGGCGCGGCGGCACCACCATTACCTGCAGCCTGCCGCCGCCGTCGCACACCTTCAATGTGCCGGCAGTGAACCTGGTCGCCGAGGAGCGCACGCTGAAAGGCTGCTACCTCGGCTCGGCCGTGCCGGCGCGCGACATTCCGCACTACATAGCCTTGTACAAGGCCGGCCGGCTGCCGGTGGACAAGCTGATCACGCATCGGCTGAAACTCGACCAGATCAACGAGGGCTTCGATCGCCTCGCCTCCGGCGAAGCCGTGCGCCAAGTCATCCTGTTCGACTAGACCATGAGCGCGCGGCCCTACCTGTTCACCTCCGAGTCCGTTTCGGAGGGCCACCCCGACAAACTCGCCGACCAGATTTCGGATGCGATCCTCGATGCCTTCCTGGCGCGTGAAGCGACCGCCAAGGTCGCCTGCGAAACCCTCGTCGCCGACAATCTGATTGTCATCGCCGGCGAATTCAGGACTTCCGACGAGGCCTTGTTCCAGGATGTCCGCAGCCGCGCCGAAGGCATCGCGCGCCAGGTGCTGACGGACGCTGGCTACACCGACGCCGCCACCGGCATCGACCCCGAACAGTGCGAAGTCCAGGTGCGCTTCAACCACCAGTCGATCCAGATCAACAAGGGCGTGGTGCATGCCGACGGCACGCTCGGCGCCGGCGATCAGGGCCTGATGTTCGGCTATGCCTGCGACGAAACCCCGGACCTGATGCCCTACCCGATCTGGCTCGCGCACCGGCTGGTCAAGCGCCAGGCGGAACTCCGAAAATCCGGCGCCCTGCCCTGGTTGCGCCCCGATGCCAAGAGCCAGGTCACGGTCCTTTACGAAGGCCACAAGGTGGCCGGCATCGCCGACGTGGTGATTTCTACTCAGATCGATCGCGGCCTCGATCCGGCCTGGGTGACGCGGGAAGTCACGCGCGAAATCATCGATCCACTGCTGCCGCTGAAGCTGCGTACCCACGACTTCCGGCTCTGGGTCAATCCCGCCGGCCCGTTCGAGATCGGCGGCCCCAACGGCGACACCGGCCTCACCGGGCGCAAGATCATCGTCGATACCTACGGCGGTTCCTGCCCCCACGGCGGCGGCGCTTTCTCCGGCAAGGACCCGAGCAAGGTCGATCGCTCGGCGGCCTACATGGCGCGCTACATTGCCAAGAACATCGTCGCCGCGGGCCTCGCCCGGCGCTGCCTGATACAGATTGCCTACGCCATCGGCGTCGCCGACCCGGTATCG
>JBIJDI010000135.1:0-6695 GCA_044344235.1 Sulfuritalea sp.
AGCATTTGTGCTGGCTCTCGTCCACCGAGTGGTTCGCGGGGGCCGCGTGGTGCATCACAAATGCTGGTGCGCGCCTGCCGCCGGCGCCAGGTCGCGCATGCGAGCACCCAGATGGCGCGCCAGTTCGCGCGAGATCTTGGAGGCAATGCGGGCGTGGGTATCGAGCAGACCGACGAAATCGTCGCGGAAAAACACGATCAGCTGGCAGGCGGTCGCCGCACGCGCCTGCGCCGATCGCGGCGTATTGTCGAGCAGTGCCAGTTCGCCAAAGAAGGTCCCCGGGCCGAGCTGGGCCAGGCGGCCGGTATCCCATTGCCGCCGTCGAGGATGGACTGCGGCTGGCCCATCCGCATCCGCTTGCGCCGCGCGGCCGGCATCCACCTGCTCCTGGCGGGAAATCAGCACTTCACCCGAGGCGACGATGTAGATCGCCTGGCCCTCTTCGCCTTCATCAAAGATTACTTCACCAGCGAGGTAGTTGCGTTCATGCAGCAGGCCATCGACGATCTGCAACTCGGCTGCTGTCAGATTGACGAACAGACTGAGGTTGCGCAGGCGTTCCAGGCGCGGGCTGGTTTTTCTGGGACGAAACAGGTTAACCACGATATTGGCTCCCGAACAATGACGCGATTCTAACCGGCAGCCGGCTCACGAAGCGTGAAGTCGGCCAGCGTCTTGTAGCTCGCGGCGGAAGGGTGCAGATGGGTCTCGACCAGGGCAAATTCGCTGACCCGCCAGCGAATCGGCGTTCCCAGCCGCGGCAGCGACGCGCAACGGGTGCGGCGCGCCAGCGTGATGTGCGGTACCTGAACCGAAGCGGAGCGAGGATCGATGGTGAAGCCGGCGTCGGTCAACCCCGACGCCAGCGACCCGGCCAGCCGCTTCAGGGGCGGCGGCGACTGACGGCAACCCGCCCACAGGATGCCTCGCTGCGGCCAGAAGCCGAGGCGGTCAAGGCTCAGGTCAAAGGCGTCGGCGTGCACCGCGGCGGCAATCTGCTCGAGCCGGACCAACTGCGCAGGGGTCACCGATCCGACAAAGGCCAGGGTCAGATGCAGTGACGCCGGACGCATCACCCGGCCGCCACCACGTGCCGCCAGATCGTGCGCCAGTGCTGACAGATGCGAGACCGCCTCATCGTCCGGCCAGAGGGCAAAGAACACTCGCCGCGAGCGAGCTTCCGTCATGCAGGATTACTCCGTACGTGCCAGCAGCACGACGGCATGCGCTGCAATGCCTTCGCTGCGGCCTTCGAAACCCAGTCGCTCGTTGGTCTTGCCTTTGACATTCACACACTCGACCGCAATGCCGAGATCGGCCGCAATGTTGCCGCACATCGCCGCCACGTGGGGCGCGATGCGCGGTGCCTGTGCAATGACGGTAGCATCGACGTTGCCCACCTGCCAGCCGGCCGCGCGCACGGCGTCCATGGCGCCGCGCAGCAGCGTGCGGCTGTCGGCCCCTGCCCATTGCATGCCGGTGTCGGGAAACATGCCGCCGATGTCGCCGAGGCCTGCGCCACCGAGAATCGCATCGGTAATCGCATGCAGCAGGACATCCGCATCCGAATGCCCAAGCAGGCCCTGATGATGAGGAATCTCGACGCCGCCCAGAATCAGCTTGCGACCCGGTGTCAGCGCATGCACGTCGTAGCCCTGACCGACGCGGAATGGAGTCTTCATTGCAGGCAATCCCTTTCACAACAGCGGAGGAAGAAGTGATTCGCTTCCCAAGCTTGATATTGTATCGACATGCGAAGGTGTCAAATTCGCCTATCCTCGATCGCAGCTCAACTCCGCCGCACAAACTCCTCGAAGCCCTCGACGGGCAGCGGCCGACTGAACAGATAGCCCTGATAGGCATGACAGCCATGAGCTTCGAGAAACTCGCGCTGCGCCTCGGTCTCCACCCCCTCGGCAATGACCGCCAAGCCGAGACTCTGCCCCAAAGCCACGATGGTGCGGGCGATGGCGGCATCGTTCGGATCAGTGAGCACGTCGCGCACAAACGACTGGTCGATCTTCAGTTGATCCAGCGGCAAGCGCTTCAAGTACGAAAGTGACGAGTAACCGGTGCCAAAATCGTCCATCGAGAAGCCAACACCGCGGGCTCGCAGGGCAAGCATTTTCGCGATGATGTCCTCGGCATTCTCCAGCAGCAGGCTCTCGGTCAGTTCCAGTTTGAGTCTGTCGGGCCGGGCACCGAGGTAATCGACCACCGCCAGTACCTGCTCGACAAAGTTGGGCAGGCTGAACTGGCGCGCGCTGACGTTCACGGCGATAGTGAGATGGGCCAGATCCGGCTTTGCCGCCCATGCCGCCAACTGCCCGCAGGCGGACTCCAGCACCCAATGGCCGAGCGGCAGAATCAGCCCGCTTTCTTCGGCCATGGGAATGAAATCGGCGGGCGACACCAGACCGCGCTCGGGGTGCTGCCAGCGCACCAGCGCTTCGGCGCCGATCACCCGGCCGGATGAATTCACCTGCGCCTGGTAGTGCAGAAGGAACTGCTTCTCGACGATGGCCTTGCGCAGGTCGACTTCCATGGCCGCCCGCGCCGTGACCGACGCCTGCATGTCGGGATCAAAGAAACGCAGGGTGTTGCGTCCCGCTGCCTTGGCCTGATACATGGCCAGATCGGCCCGCTTCAACAACTCGTCGATGGTCTCCTGATGATTGACAAACAGGGTGACACCGATGCTGGGGGTACTGTGATGCTTGTAGATGCCAAGATCGTACGTCTCGTTGAGCACGGCGAGAATCTTTTCGCCGACGATTTCGGTCTGGGTGGCAGCTTCCGGCATGTTTTCGCTCAGGTCTTCGAGCATTACCACGAACTCGTCACCGCCCAGACGCGCCACGGTGTCGCGCTCGCGCACGCAGGTGACCAGCCGCCGGGCGACCTGTTGCAGCAGCAGATCGCCGATGTCATGGCCAAGCGTGTCGTTGAGGGTCTTGAAGTTGTCCAGATCGATAAACAGCAGTGCGCCGCATTTCTCGCTGCGGGCGCTGGCGGCCATCGCTTGATGGAGCCGATCGAGCAACAGCCGACGGTTGGGCAGGTCGGTTAGCAGATCAAAGAAAGCCAGTTGCTCGATCTTGTCGGCGGCCGTCTTGCGCTCGGTGATGTCCTGGATGGCCCCGATTTGCAGCACGGGCTTGCCGAGGCTGTCGTGTTCGAAATCACCCCAGGCGACCACCCAGCGCGTTTCGCCGTCGAGGCGACGAATGATCCGATATTCGCGAGAGAATGCTTTCCCCGTGGTCATCGTGACCTTGAATTCGTCCTTCACCCGATGAAGGTCGTCCGGATGAAGCAGGCTCTGCCAGCCCGCCAAATCACGCGTGAAGTTCGCGTCGATACCCAGGATTTCATCGTACAACGGTGAGCTTTCCCAACAACCGGTCGCCAGATCGATCACGTAGCTGCCAATCTGTGCCGCCTGCGAAGACAAGCGCAGCAGGCGTTCACTGCGCACCAGTGCAATCTCTGTCTGCTTGCGTTCAGTGATGTTCTTGCCGACGCCTCGATAACCGGCAAACCTTCCCTCGACATCAAAAAATGGCGCGCCACTGGTGGTTGTAAAAAACGAACCCCCGTCCGGGGTGACATACTCGTATTCAAAGTCGCGGAAGGTCTCCCGTGCTTCAAGTTGGGCTTTGTGTTGCGCCCATACCTCATCCGACACGAGAAACCCGGCAAACTCCCATCGCTTCTTGCCGAGAAAATCCCTCTTCATCTGATCGCGCTGATCCGTGCCCCCACCCTGAAAATCGGTGAATCGATACTCGGCGTCCTGCTCCCAGTACCAGTCAGACGAAATCTCAGTCAGGCTGCGGAAGCGGGCTTCGCTCCTGCCAAGTTCGGAAAGTTCGCGCCTGATCTCGAACGTCATGCGGTTGAAAGCCCGCCCGACGCGGCCAATCTCGTCATCGCTTTCCACATTCACGGTGACATTGAAATCTCCCCGTGCCACCGCGAGACTGGCGGCTTCGAGTCTGGACAGATGCCGCGTCAGCCAGATGCCGAGAAGAACCAGCAGAATGATTGAAAGCACGATCTCCAGCGAAGCGATCATCAGGCTTTGCCGCACCAGCTTCTCGCGCGCCTGATGCATGAACTCGGTCGACACGCCGAACTGCAGGTGTCCATAGGATTGGCCGCCAATTCCGACTGGAATCCGGGTATCGAAACGCCGCTCACTGCTGTTGATGTCAATTTTCGGCTGGACCTCAGGAAGCGGCTTGTCGGTGGCCCAGCCATCGCTGGCGACTCGCTTGCCGTTCCGGTCGAACAGGACGAAGTAGACAATGCCTTCCGGGCGACGGCTTTCGGCGAATACTCCCTGAATCGGGCCGTAGTCGAGCGTCGCCATTTCGGGAGCAATCGACGCGTTGAGCAGCACCGAAAGCTCGCTCAGGCGAAGCTCGACTTGTTCTTGCAAACTTGTTTCGATCAGTCGAACGTTGCTGATGACCAGCACCGTCAGCATCACGAACTCGATCAGAAAACTGCCGAGAATGAGTTTCCAGCGCAGCGACAGGCCAGACCCGCTCGAACTCATCAAATCAGGACCCTGGCTTGATCGCCAGCAGTCGACGCAGTTCCGGCAGGTAGATATCCAGGTTCTTCAGATGCGCCGGGGTGATCGGGACGACGTTGTTGTAGCTGCTGGCCGCAAGAAATTTTTTGCCATCGTCGGTTTCGGCAAAGCGCAGCAGCGAACTCCTGAGCTTTGACTGCTGATCCTTCGGCATCCGTGGATGCACGAGGATCAGGGTACTGGGCATGGACGGCACATCACCCGTCTCGAACAACACACGTACCTGCTGCAACTTGTCTGGCGGAACCTGACCCAATGCAAAATTGACGGTGATCGCCGCGTCGACATCCCCGGTAACCACCGACAGGATGGCGGAGTTTTGGGATGCCGCGGTCACAACCTTTATGTCGCCCAGGCCGATGCCGCGCTTTTCCAGCTCTTGCAGGGTCAATATGGAATTGAGTACCAACCGGTCGTTGATGGCGACGCTGCGCCCCTTCAATTGGTCGACATTCTCGATCGGCCCGCTCTTCCTGACCGTAATGATTCCCTTGAGCGGCCGCTCGAAACTGCCGATCGGCACGTAGTCGGCGTCGAGTTGCGACAAACGTCCCATGTGCGGCGCGGTAAAAATGATGTCGAACTCGGGCTTGAGTATGCGTTCGACGTGAGAGCGGATGCTGGGCGCGGTGTACAACTCGACCGCTCGCCCGGTGTCCTTCTCGAAATGCCTGGCCAGGGGCTGAAACAGCGGCACCAGGACATTCGGCGACAAGTACGGGATCAATGCCATGCGCAACGGTGGCTGCTGGGCTGCCAACGGCCCCATGGACAGCAGCAAACCGAGGCTCAACAGAAACTTGAGTGCGCGTGGCGCCAATGGTCGATGGTTCATGGTCAGCGATCCTCCCTTGTAGCTCGGCCGTGCTCTGCCTGATTCTGCTGGAGGCCGCAGAGAAGTATCCGCGACCTCGTTATTCCAGTCAAATATCTGCCGTTCCCGACCCATCCGAACGAATCTTCAGGGCCTCGCCCTGTTTTGCAGTATCCACTCGGCAAGTTGCAGATCCAGCGGATAAGTGACCTTGAGGTTGCTGGCATCGGCCGCCACCAGACGGGGCGACAGCCTCAGCGCCTCGATGGCACTGGCTTCGTCGGTCACCTGCGGCGCAACAGCCAACCCGTTGAGCAGCAATCGATGGCGGAACATCTGCGGCGTCTGGGCCTGCCACAGGTTTTCCCGTGACACCGTCTGCAGGATCCGGCCGCCGTTGAAGGCATGCTTGAGGGTATCCGCAACGGGGACGGCAAGCAGGCCGCCGGCATCGTCATCGCCAACCTCGGCAATCAGCTTTTCGACCATCGCCACCGTGAGACAGGGCCGTGCAGCATCGTGCACCAGGATCCAGTCGTTGCCGATGTCGCCGAGTTCAAGGCTCATCGCGCGCAAGCCGTTGGCAACGCTTTTTGCGCGGGTTTGGCCGCCACAACGCAGGACGCGCAGTTTCGGGCCGAGAGTGGCCATTTGTGCGGCAGGCCACAGCGTATCGTCCGGCGCCAGCACCACGAATACATGGGCGATAGCCGGAGTGGCGCACAATGTCGCCAGCGCGTGCCAAATCATGGGCTGACCGGCGAGCGGCAGGTATTGTTTGGGTGCGACCCGTTCTCCGGGCCGGGATAGCTCCACCCCCATGCGTGCCCCTGAACCTGCGGCGGGAACCAGTGCGTGATATGCCATGTCCCAATTCTATACAATCGCCCTACTGGAATTCGAGCGAGACCACAGATGTTTGCTGCAGAAGCCGGATACGAAGCCTTGCAGGCCTTTGCCACCAGCATTGGCATCGGCCTCTTGATCGGTCTTGAACGTGAGCGCCAGTCCGATCTCAAGGCCGGCTTGCGCACTTTCGCGCTGGTGGGGATGCTCGGTTGCATCAGTGCCTTGCTGGCGCAGATCACGGACAGCGGCTGGATTCTGGCTGCCGGCCTGATCGCCATTGCCGCCATGATGATCGCCGCGCATGTCTCCGACCCGCTCGATACCGGTGATCCGGGAACCACCTCGGTGGTCGCGCTGATGGTTTGCTATGCGCTGGGGGCGATGGTCTGGTTCGGCTACACCTCGACCGCGGTCATGCTAGCCATCGCC
>JBIJDI010000088.1:0-8793 GCA_044344235.1 Sulfuritalea sp.
TCGGAAGGCTTCAGCACCACGGTGCAGCCGGCGGCGAGCGCAGCGGCGACCTTGGCCGCGATCTGGTGCAGCGGGTAGTTCCACGGCGTGATGGCCGCGACGACGCCGACCGCTTCGCGCACCACTTTCGAGTTGCCGACCTTTTCCTCGAAGGGAAACTCGGCCAGCATTTTCGAGTACATGCCGAAGCTGGCCGTGGGCGAGCCGACCTGGACGCGCTGCGACATTTTGTAGGGCATGCCCATTTCCAGCGTGATGGTCTTCGCGATTTCATCGGTGCGGGCCTTGAGGCCCTCCTGGACTTTCTTCAGGCACGCGGCGCGCTCGGCAGCCGGTGTCGCGCTCCAGGCGTCGAAGGCGCGTCGCGCGGCCATCACCGCCTTGTCCGCGTCGGCCTCATTTCCTTGCGGCACGGTCGCCAGCAGGGCGCCGTCGGTGGGCGAGAAGACCTCGATGCTGCCTTGGCCGGCCGGGGTGACCCACTGGCCGTCGATGTAAAACTGTGTGCGCTGTTCCATGCTGTTCTTTCCGGTTGATTGATTAGATGTTGGGGACGACGACGATCTTGCCCTTGACCTGGCGGTTGGCGATGCTCGCGATGGCATCTTTCGCGGTGGCCAGCGGGAAGCGCTCGCTGACGATGGGGCGAATCTTGCCGGCGGCGAACCATTCGTGGAGCTGATGCAGATTGGCGAGGTGGCCGGCCGGATCGTGCTTGGTCGAATCGCCCCAATACACGCCGATCAGCGAACGTTCCTTGAGCAGCGCCAGGTTGAGCGGGATTTTCGGGATCTCGCCGGCGGCGAAGCCGATGATCAGCAGGCGTCCGCGCCAGGCCAGCGCACGCACTGCCGGCTCGGTGTAGGGCCCGCCGACCGGGTCGTACACCACGTCGGCGCCTTTGCCTCCGGTGAGTTCGTTGATGCGGTCCTTGAGGTTTTCGGTCGAGTAATTCACCGTCTCGTCAGCGCCGACTTTCCTGCACAGTTCCAGCTTGTCATCCGACGAGGCCGCCGCGATCACGCGCGCGCCCATGGCCTTGCCGATTTCGATCGCGGAGATGCCGACTCCGCCGGCGGCGCCGAGCACCACCAGGGTTTCGCCGGCCTTCAGGTGGCCGCAGTCCTTGAGGCCGTGCAGCGAAGTGCAGTAGGTCAGCACCAGTGCAGCGCCGGTGTCGAAATCCATGCTCGCCGGCAGCGGCATCGCTTTTGCCGACTCGACAATGCATTCCTCGGCGAAGCCGCCGGTGCTGGTCAGCGCGATGATGCGGTCGCCGGCCTTGTAGTGCTTCACCTCGGCGCCGACGGCTTTGACGATGCCGGAAATCTCGGCGCCCGGCGTGAAGGGCAGCGGCGGCTTGACCTGGTAGAGGCCCTGCACCATAAGTGCGTCGGGAAAGTTCACGGCGGCGGCCCTGACTTCGATGAGCAGTTGTTTGGGGCCGGGCACGGGGGAGGGGATGTCCTTGACGACGAGATTGTCGATCGGACCGAAGGCTTCGCAGAGCAGGGCTTTCATCGGGGAATTTCCTTTTTTATAGTTATGCCAGCGGTGTCGGATTGCGCAGGTTCATGATGTCGTCCGTGCGCAGCTGGATGGCGTTGTTGATCTTGCGATGGGGAATGACATAGAAGCGCCCTTCGCCGACGGCGGCGAAGACCTCGCTGGCCATGTCGGCGGCGGTCAGGCGTCCGGACTTGACGGCCTGCCCCATGCGCTCTTCGTAGGCCGCCGACAGGCCGGCGGCGGGCGCGGCGCTACCGAAGCGATCCTGCCGGTTGCGCGAGGACTGATGGATGCCGGTCGGCACCCAGGCCGGGCATAGCACCGAGACGCCGACCTTCGCCTTGGCGGCCAGCAGTTCGCCGTAGAGCGTTTCGGATAACGTCACCACGCCGTGCTTGCTGACGTTGTAGGCCGCCATGCCGGGGGTGGACAACAGGCCGGCGACCGACGAGGTATTTACGATATGGCCTTCATCGCCCTGTTCCAGCATCTTCGGCAGGAAGTGCTGGATGCCGTGAATCACGCTCCACAGATTGACGCCGAGTACCCATTCCCAGTCGGCCGTGGAATGTTCCCAGGTGACGCGCGTGAGGCCGACGCCGGCGTTGTTGCACAGCAGATGCACGTTGCCGAAACGCGTGAAGGCAGCCTCGGCCAGCGCGGCGATTTCGGCTTCGCGACTGACGTCGGTGCGCTGCAGTAGCAGGCGTTCGGCCGGCAGGCCCAGCGTCGCTGCCGATTCTTCAAGGCGCGCGTATTCGATGTCGGCCAGCATCAGGTTCATGCCTTCCGCGGCGGCGCGTCGCGCCAGTTCGAGTCCGATGCCGCTGGCGGCGCCGGTGATGACCGCGGTGCGGCCGCTGAATTGCTTCATTTACTTGTCCTCCGTGGGTGATCTTGTTTGCGTCCGGGGGCGCGCGGCTTCGACGATGCTGACGATGGGCGCAGGCCGATCATTTTGAACAGGGTGGTGGTCAGCCGCTGGGAGAGCTGGTCGGGTGACAGGCGACCGTCGGGGCGGTACCAGGTGTACATGAAGCCGACCACGCCGCCCATCGACATGGCGGTGACGGTGGTGTCGTCGAAAGACAGCGTGCCCTGGCGCCGGCCTTCTTCCATCAATGCGCCGAGATCGGCATAGAAGTCGTTGGCCAGCGCGCGCAGTTCGGCGCGAAATTCCGGGCGCAGCGACGCCGTTACGCGAAACGCCAGCGCGCTGCTGCGGAAGTGCGCGACGCTGGCGGCGACCCAGCGCTGCAGGCCCTCGGCCAGTTTGACGTGAGCGGGCCGCCCGTCGTCGTCGGGAAACTTCATGGTCGACAGGCAGGCGACGGAAGCCCGCCAGGCCAGCGTCTCGACGATCGCATGCTTGTCCTGAAAATAGTAATAAACGAAGGGTTTGGTGACGCCGAGTTCCTCGCAGATCATGTCCAACGTGGTGCCGGCAAAGCCGTGGCGGTTGAACAGGTCTTCGGCCACAGCCAGGATGCGCTCGCGCTTGTCGATGCAGGCCTGCGTTTCGGCGGGTCGGCTGGCGGCGGGCGCGGCGGCTTTGGCGGAGTGGCGGACGGCAGGCATGGGCGGGTGCGGCAAAAGGTTTGGCGGCCGATGAGGGATGCGATCAGCGGCAGATTATACTGGGCGGTAGAAACTATTCTACTGGATGGTAGAAGTTTGTTTCCCGCAGGCCTTGGGCGGATACTGGGCCTTGTTGAAGGGGATTGCATGAGCAGGAAGAACCTGAAGGAATCCGGGATCGAAACCCTCAGCGGTGTCGATGGCGCGTTCCTCAATCTCGAAACCGCGGCAACGCCGATGCATGTCGGCTCGCTGCATCTGTTCGAGACGCCGGCCGGCTACAAGGGTAACTTCTTTGCCGCTGTCCGGCAGATGATGGAAAGCCGCATGGTGCCGGTGTTGCGCCGTCGCCTGGCGGCCCTGCCGCTGCATCTCGCGAATCCGGTCTGGCTGCAGGCAGAGATCGATCTGGATCGGCACATTCGCCGCGTGCGCATTCCGAAGCCGGGCACCTGGGCGCAGCTCGAAGCCGTGGTCGCCGACCTGCATGCCGAGTTGCTCGACCGCTCGCGTCCGCTGTGGATGATGTATGTGCTGGAAGGCCTGGCCAGCGGCGAGAAGGCCTACTACTTCAAGATTCACCACGCCATGCTCGACGGCCAGGCCGGCGTCGCGCTGGCGAGTGCCTTGTTCGATACTTCGCCGGATGCCGTGGCGGCACCGAAACGCAAGGCGCGGGCGGCTGCTTCCGACGCAACACCTGCCGCCACCAGTCCCGGCACGCTGGCACTGGTCGCCGCCGCCTTCCGCCATGATGCCGCGCAGTACGTCAAGCTGGTGCGCGAACTGCCCGGCGTGGTGCGCACCCTCGCCGGCATCGTAAAGAGTTCCTCCGGTCGCGCGCGCGGCAAGGCGGGAAGCGAGCACGCGGCGGATTTCGGCGAATTGAAGCGCAGCATTTCCTTCGGTCCGCGCACTCCCTTCAATGTTGCGATCACTCCCGAGCGCGGTTTCGCCACGGCGACGGTGCCGCGCGGAGAGCTGAAGGCGATTGCCGCCGCCAACGACGCCACGGTCAATGACGTCGTGCTGGCGCTGTGCAGCGGCGCACTGCGCCGCTACCTCAAGCGCAACGACGCGATCCCGCGCAAGGCACTGATCGCCTCGATGCCGATCTCGCTGCGCGAGCAGGGCAACACCGAGATGCGCACCCAGGCCACGCTGAGCCTGGTCAGCCTGGCGACCAATGTGGCCGATCCGTTGAAGCGCCTGCGGGCGATCCGTGATTCGGCGGGCGCCACCAAGTCGGTGGCGCGGCAGGCCAGGTCGGTCATCCCGACCGATATCCCGCTGATCGGCGTGCCCTGGCTGCTCGGCGCGTTGGCCTCGCTGTATGGCCGCAGCAGCGTGGTCGATGCGCTGCCGGTGCTGGCCAACGTGCTGGTTTCCAACGTGCCGGGGCCGCCGGTTCCGCTTTATGTGAACGGCTTGCGCATGACCGGCTACTGGCCACTGTCCATCGTCGAGCATGGTGTCGGCCTCAACATTACCCTTATGAGCTATGCTGGTAATTTGTGCCTCGGATTCGTTGTCGCCCGCTGTGCGGTACCCGATCCGCGCCAATTGGCCGACGACTTTATCGATGCCTTTGAGGAACTGAAACAGCGCATGCAGAAACCGGCAAGAGCACCACGCAAGAGTCCAGTGGCGAAGCCCGCAGCGGTCCGCGCCAGGGCTGCCCGCGGCAAGGTCACCGCGGCCGCGCGCTAGGGGGAGGTCGCATGCCTGTTCGCCGCCCCGTCGTTCGCCACGCCCACGTCGGTTCGCCCAATGCCCTGAATTCAATTCTGGAGCCGCGCGCCCTGCTCGAAATGGCGCTGCTGCCTGCTTCGTTGCCGCTGCTGATGCAGGCGCCGCGCGGCGACGGCCACCCAGTGTTGTTGCTGCCGGGCTTCATGGCCGACGAAAAATCGCTGATCGCCTTGAAGCTGTTCCTCCAGAGCAAGGGCTACGAAGTGCACACCTGGGGCCTCGGGCGCAACCTGGGTTTCCGCAGCAAGCATGCCAGCGCGCTGCCGCAGAAGATCCGCTACCTGCACCATGTGACGGGGCGCAAGGTCAGCCTGGTCGGCTGGAGCCTGGGCGGCGTGTTTTCGCTCTATGGCGCCGAAAGCACCCTCGAATGCGTGCGCTCGATCATCACGCTGGGCAGCCCGGTCAGCGTCGACGCCATCGGCAGCCAGTCGCCGCCCGCCGTGAAGGCGCTGTATCGCTTGATCTCCCATCGCCTCGGTGCCGCCGCGCACGTCATGCAGCCGCGGGCCAAGACCTTGCGCGAGCAGCGTCGCCTGGCGGTGCCGACCAGTTGCCTCTACTCGCTGGGTGACGGCGTGGTGCCACCGCAGGAAGCTACCATCGACGGCGACCCGGCTTTCCACGAGAACATCCAGGTACCGGGCAGCCATCTCGGGCTGGGCTTTAACGGCATCGTGCTGGCCATCGTCGCCGACCGGTTGGCGCAGCCCGAAGGCGCCTGGCAGCCGTTCCGGCCGCAGGGCCTGCTCAAGCGCGTGTGGCACATGACCGCCGGCCCGTCGCACGTGGACGAAGCTTCCCTCGCTACCTAACCAGGAAATCGCCAAGGGATCCCATGCGACAACTCAGCGAACACGACGCCGCCTATATTTATTCGGACAGCGCCCACGCCAACTCGAACGTAACCTTGCTGCATATCTACGACCAGTCCACCGCGCCCGGCGGCATGGTCCGCTTCAAACATATCCTGGCGCACATCGAGAGCCGTCTCGGCCGCCTTCCTGTGTTCCGCCAGAAAATCCTGCGCGTGCCGCTGGACATCGACTACCCGTACTGGATCGAGGACGAGAACTTCGATATCGAGTACCACGTGCGCCACATTGCGCTGCCCAAGCCGGGCGACTGGCGCCAGTTCTGCATCCAGTCCGCGCGCATCCACGCCCGCCCGCTGGACCTGCAGCGCCCACTGTGGGAAATGTACGTGATCGAAGGCCTGGACAGTTTTCTCGATCTGCCCGTGGGCAGTTTCGCCGTGCTGCTGAAGATCCATCACGCCGCGATCGATGTCGCGCGCCACAATGAAATCACCGCGCTGCTGCATGATCTCTCGCCTGATTCGCCGCCGCCCGCGCCGGCCGAGCCGTGGTTCCCCGAGGATGCGCCGGGAAACCTGAACCTGCTGGTCCGCGCCGGTTTCAATGTCGCCACCTTCCCGCTGCGCATGGCGCAGCCGCTGGCGCGCAGCTGGACCACGCTGAAGTCCGCCACGCGAACCTTCGTTGGCGAATTCCTCGGCCGGCCGCAGGAGTTTCCCCTGACACGATTCAACAGCGAGGTCTCGCCGCATCGCGTGTTTGAAACGCGCCGTTTTGCGATGAAGGATTTCAAGGCCATTCGCGGCCTGGTTCCCGGCGCCACGGTCAATGACGCCGTGCTGGCCGTGTGCGCCGGCGCCCTGCGGCGCTACCTCGACATGCAGGGCGAACTGCCCGACGACAGCCTGGTCGCCGCGGCGCCGATTGCCGTGCGTTCAAAGAGTGACAAAGCGGGCGACGCCGCCGGACCGGCGAGCTTTTCCTGGGTGCGCCTGGAACTCGGCACCGACATCGCCGATCCGGTCGAGCGCCTGGTAGCGATCCAGGCCACCAGCTCATCATCGGACATCATGGCGAAAGCCGTCAGCGCGCGCGAACTGATCGACCTCGCCGAACATGCGCCGTCGGCCGCGATTGCCGCTACCAGCAAGATGCTGCGCTCGGCGTCGGCCCTGCTCGGCGACTGGGCGCCGCTGGCCAACTGCGCCATCGCCAATGTCCCCGGGCCCCAAGCACCGTTGTACCTGCACGGCGCGCGGCTGACCTACCTGTCAGCGATCATGCCGATCTCGGACGGCATGGGCCTGGTGTTTTCGGTGACCAGTTACCACGACATGATGATCATTTCATTCACCGCCTGTTACGAGCAGCTGCCCGATCCGCAAGTGTTCGCCCAGTGCCTGCGCGACAGCTTTCAGGAATACCTGGCGCTGGTGCGTCCCGCCGCGCCGCGCAAGGCGCGTGCTCCGCTCGCCAAAGCGCGCCGCGCGGCCGTTGCCGCAGCACCGAAACGCACGCCGCGCAAGGCCGCCGTCCGCGCCGCGGCGCACTGAGCGATGACGGCCGCGCCGCTGCACATCGAATACGAATCGCTCGGCGATCCGTCGCACCCGGCCATCGTCCTCATCATGGGCCTCGGCATGCAGCTGATGGCTTGGCCCGATCTCTTCTGTCAGCAACTGGTGGCGCGCGGCTATCGCGTGGTGCGTTTCGACAACCGCGACTGCGGACTCTCGGGGCGCGCGCCGGGGAAGAAGCGCGCCAACCTGCTGCTGGCCATGGCCGCATCGGCGCTCGGCCTGCCGGTGCGCACGCCCTATACGCTGGAGGACATGGCCGGCGACGCCATCGGTCTGATGGACAGGTTGGGCATTGAGCGCGCGCACATTGTCGGCGCCTCGATGGGCGGCATGATCGCCCAGGTGCTGGCCGCGAAGTTTCCGCAGCGCGTGCTGAGCCTCACCTCGATCATGTCGACCTCCGGCAACCGGAAAGTGTCGAAGCCGACCAAGCCGGCGCGCAAGGTGCTGCTGAGCCGGCCGACCAACCCGAAGGATCCCGAGTCGGTCATTGAGTACATGGTGAATATGTTCGGCGTGATCGGCAGCCCGGGGTACCCGTCAAGCAAGGAAGAGCTGCGCAGCCGCATTGGCCACAGCGTGCGTCGCGCCTATGAGCCGGCCGGCACCGCGCGCCAGTTGCTGGCCATCATCGCCTCGGGCGACCGGCGCAAGCTGCTGCACACCATCGCCGTGCCGACGCTGGTGATCCACGGCGCCGACGATCCGCTGGTGCCGATCGCCGCCGGCCGCGACACGGCGCAGAACATTCCCGGTGCGTCCCTGCTGGTGATCGAGGGCATGGGCCACGATTTTCCCGAGGCCCTGATGCCGCGCCTGGCGCAGGCCATTGCCGATCACTGCGATCGATCAGAACCCAAGTGATTCCACGACGGCAACCAAATCGGCAAAACTGGCCGATTCGAGTTTCGCTGCCAGCGCGAGCTTGTCCAGTCCTTCGCATTCGAATGCGGTGAGTTCCACTTCGAGGGGCAGTTCCCGGATTTCCAGCGGCGACATGAAGCCGATGGTGCAGATATGGGCGAGGCACAGACGTTCCGGCCCGGTGATTTCAAGCCCGTGATACTTCAGGATTTCCATGTAGCGCTCAGCGGTGCGGTTGAGCTTGCCGCTGATCTCCATGGTGTTCTTCTGCCCCTGCGCAAGAATGGCGAGCGGCGGCCCAAAAAAGACGCTGGTCTTTCCCACTACCCGCTGCTTGTCGGATTTTGACAAGGCTGGGGCGATCCATGTCGGATCGCCCCTTTCGGGGCCAGGTTTGGGGATCGAGGCAGCGTCTTCAGGACGGTCCGGCATCAATGAACCCCATGCAGAAGTTCGTGCTTGGCGTCTTTCATCCCCCTCGGTAGCTGCGGCGGCGATTCCGGCGCAACCTGGACGAATCCCCGGTTTCTGGCACCGTCCTGGACGTTGTGCGGGTTGTGGCATTCGGTGCAGGTGAACCAGCGCTTCTTGCCGGTGCTGGCCCATTCGCCGATGCGCTTGCCGTGAATGCCGTCGCGCCAGTCGCGCATCTTGTCGCCGTGGCATTTACCGCAGAGCAGTTGCGGCTGGTC
>JBIJDI010000089.1:0-8665 GCA_044344235.1 Sulfuritalea sp.
GGTGCAGCACGAGGTTGGCGGCGCAGCGCTGGCAGCGCGAGATCCAGCCGCAGGGCGGACAGGCCAGCACCGGCGCATAGCCGCGACGGTTGAGGAAGACCAGGCTCTGCTCGCCGCGATCCAGCCTGAGTTGCAAGCCCTTGAGCAAGGCCGCGGAGAGGCCCTCCTGCAGTTTCTCACGCCGCGTGTCGATGATGCGCACCACGGGCATGGCCTCGGCCACCGCGCGCTCGGGCAGTTCGAGCATGCGGTAGCGCCCGCTGCTGGCATGATGAAACGTCTCCAGCGAGGGCGTCGCCGAGCCGAGCACGATGGGGATGCTCAGCTGATGGGCGCGCCAGATCGCGACATCGCGCGCCGAGTAGCGCAGTCCTTCCTGTTGCTTGAAGGAGGCGTCGTGTTCTTCGTCGACGATGATCAGTTGCAGCCGCGGCAGCGGCATGAAGACGGCAAGCCGGGTGCCGAGCACAATCTGGGCGCGGCCGGTCAGCGCCTCGATGAAACCGCGGGCGCGCGCCGCATCAGCCATGCCGCTGTTGGCACAAACGATATGGGCTCCAGGAAAGCGCGCCGCGACACGGCCTTCGAGTTGCGGCGTCAGCGCGATTTCCGGCACCAGCATCAGCGCCTGACCGCCACGCGCGAGAACGGCATCGATGGCGCGCAGGTAGACCTCGGTCTTGCCGCTGCCGGTGACGCCATGCAGCAGCAAGGTATGGAAGCCGGCAACGCCGGCGATGGCGGCGACGGCTGTTTGCTGGGCGGCCATCAATTGCGGCAACGCGGGAAGAGTTATGTCCCCGGCGCCGGCGCCGGGGACGGTATCCCTTGCGGACGGCGCTGGGACTGCGGCGATTTCGGTCGACTTCTTCAGCCGCGGCAACTTGCCGCGCCGGAGCATCGGCGGCAGGGCGAAGGAGGTCACTTCGCCCAATGGCGTCTGATAGTAGCGCGCGCAAAATTCGCAGAGCGCCAACCATTCGGAAGGCAACGCGGGCAGATCGCGCAGGATTTCCGTAACGGCTTTCAGTTTCTCGCCCGGATGCCCGCTCGCTGCCGCTACCTCGATGATCAACCCTGTGCGCGAGGTCTTGCCGAAGGGCACGGTCACCCGCCGGCCAATATCACTTTCGTCAGAGTCCGGAGCGAGATAATCAAAAAGTCTCGGCAGCGGCAAATCAAGGGCAACGCGAACGATGTTCATGCCGGGTCAGATGCTTGCCGATCAATGTTCGAGTAAACCTTGGCATAAGCCCTCAAGCCGTTGCTATAAAAGAGAAATTGGCTTACCCACAAATTCTGTGGATAACTTTGTGAGTAAGGACCCCGTAAAAACCCTAAGTGACCGTCCGGCAAGGCGATTTTCATCTCTGTGCAATATTTGAACAAAATAATATCGTTCAACATCAATTAGTTATCAGGGGCCTAGCCGAGAGCCCCTGTCAAATAGAGGACTTGCGGTCCTTTATCAATTTCTGTGAATAAGTCAACATCGGGAGGCATTTTTCGACTCCCGTGGCAAGCCTTGCCGGACGGCCTTTTTCGGACGGGGAGGCGGCCCAAACCGCACCCCCGTTGGCTTGGCAAATCAGCCCTGCGCGGAACCGCGCCGGCTGTGGCTGTGCACGGTGTCAACCAAAACTTTCACGTTTTCAGGTGGGGTAAATTGGGAAATGCCATGGCCGAGATTGAAGACATGGCCGCCGGATTTCCGGTTGTCCTCGGCGTCACCACCGTAGCTGTCCAGCACGCGCCGCGCTTCGGCGGCCACCTTTTCGGGAGACGCGAACAAGGCCATCGGATCGAGGTTGCCCTGCAATGCCACACGGCCGCCCAGACGTTTGCGCGCTTCGCCCAAGTCGGTGGTCCAGTCGAGCCCTACCGCATCACAACCGATGTCGGCGATCGCCTCCAGCCATTGGCCGCCGCCCTTGGTGAATACGATGCAGGGAACGCGTTCGCCGCCATGACTGCGTTTCAGATCGGCCAGGATGCGCTGCATGTAACCCAGCGAGAACTCGCGGTAGGCCGCATGCGACAACGAGCCGCCCCAGGAATCGAAAATCATCACGGCCTGCGCGCCTGACTCGATCTGGGCGTTGAGGTAATCCGTCACCGCCGTCGCCGTCACGTCCAGAATGTGGTGCAACAGATCCGGGCGATCGTAGAGCATGGTCTTGACCGTGCGGTAATCGGTTGCTGCGCCCGAGCCGCCTTCGACCATATAACAGGCCAGGGTCCACGGGCTGCCGGAAAACCCGATCAGCGGCACCGAGCCGCCCAGGGCGCGGCGAATCTCGGCCACCGCATCCATCACATAGCGCAGATGCACATTGGGATCGGGTGCGGTCAGATCGCGAATCGCCCATTCCTCGCGCAAGGGGCGCTCGAATTTCGGTCCCTCGCCGTCGGCGAAATACAGGCCGAGGCCCATTGCGTCGGGCACCGTCAAAATGTCGGAAAACAGGATGGCCGCATCGAGTTCGAAGCGCGACAACGGCTGCAGCGTGACCTCGCAGGCCAGTTGCGGGTTCTTGCAGAGTTGCAGGAAGCTGCCGGCGCGGCGGCGCGTCTCGTTGTATTCGGGCAGGTAGCGTCCGGCCTGGCGCATCAGCCAGACGGGGGTGTACTCGACGGGCTCGCGCAGCAGCGCGCGCAGGAAAGTATCGTTCTTGGGGCGGGACGAGGGCGACATGAAATGCGATCCAGCGAAGCAAAGGTTGGATTATCGCACTTCGCCCGCACGCTAGCGGCGCCAGAAAGCCGGCGTCAGCACTACCAGCAAGGTGAAGATCTCCAACCGGCCGAGCAGCATGGCGAAGCTGCAGACCCAGGTCTGGAAGTCTGTCAGCACCTCATAGGTGGTGGCGGGTCCGACCTGGTTCAGCCCGGGACCGGTGTTATTGATGCTGGCAACCACTGCCGAGAAGGCCGTGACGATTTCAAGCCCGGAAAACGACATGAGCAGCGTCATCGTCGCAATGCTGACCATATAGACGAAGGCGAAGGCCAGCACGGCGAACAGGATGTTATGCGGCACCGGATCGTCGCCGATACGCACCGGCCAGACCACGTGGGGGTGCATGGCTCGCATCAATTCACGATACACCTGCTTATAGAGAATGATGGCGCGGATCATCTTGATGCCGCCACCGGTTGAGCCGGCGCTGGTGGCGAAGCTGCAGAGGAAGAGCATCCACAAGGGGGCGAAGGCGGGCCAAAGGTTGTAGTCGACGCTGGCAAAGCCCGTGGTGGTGGCGATCGACACCACGTTGAAGGCCGAGTGGCGCAGGGCCGTCAGAAAATCCGGGTAGGTACCCATCGCCCACAGGTAGATCGCGATGCCGAGCACACTGCCGAGCGTGACGCCGAGGAACCAGCGCGCTTCAGGGTCGCGCAGATAGGGCTGAAACGAACGTCCGTAGAGGGTGAGGAACATGGTTGCGAAATTCATTCCCGCCAGCAGCATGAAGACGACGGTGACCGCCTCGATGGCGGGTGAATTCCAGAAACCGAAACTCGCATCGTGACTGGAGAAGCCACCCAGGCCCATGGTCGAAAACGCGTGCATGACGGCGTCGAACCAGCTCATGCCGGCCAAATGCAGGCTGAGGATGCACAGCACGGTGACCGCCGCGTAGACGCCCCAGAGGCCCTTGGCGGTTTGCGTCATGCGCGGCGTCAGTTGCGAGTCCTTCATCGGTCCCGGCGTCTCGGCCTTGAACATCTGGCGGCCACCAATGCCGAGCAGCGGCAGGATCGCCACGGCGAGCACGATCAGGCCCATGCCGCCCAGCCAGACCAGCATGCCGCGCCAGAGATTGATCGACTGCGGCAGCGTGTCGAGGTTCGCCAGCACCGTCGAGCCGGTGGTGGTGAGGCCCGACATGGCCTCGAAGTAGGCGTCGGTGAATGAGATGCCCAACTGGAACATCAGGGGCATGCCGGCGAACACGGGAAGAACAGACCACACCAGCACCACCATCAGGAAACCGTCACGCACCTTGAGTTCGTGCGTTGCCTTGCGCGCCGACCACCACAACGCGGCGCCGGTGCCGAAGGTCAGGATGAAGGCTTCGTCGTAAGCGGATTCCGCGCCGTCGTGCTGCACCCAGGAAAAAATCAGCGGCACCAGCATGGTCAGGGCGAAGCAGCACAGCAGCACACCGAAGATACGAACCACCGGGTAATAGCGTTCCATGCCAGGTCCGTTTGACTAGAAGAAACCGATGGAGACCTGGAACAGTTTCTCCACCTGCGGGATCTGCGACTTGCGGGTGCAGAACACGATCACGTGATCGTCGGCCTCGATCACCGTGTCGTGGTGCGGGATGACGATGTGGTCCCCCGAAACCGTGATCGGGAAGCCGTCCTGCAGGATGGTTTTCGGCGGCGCCTTGCGCAGGATGGCGCCGATGTGTGCTCCCCGGATCACCGGCAGTTCGTCGATGCGGCGGCCGACCACCTTGGAATTGCCGCGGTCGCCGTGCACGACCAGTTCCAGCGCCTCGGCGGCGCCGCGGCGCAGGCTGTGCACACGAGCCACGTCGCCATGGCGGACGAAGGCGAGCAGTGAACCGATCGAAACCTGGGCCGGCGAGAGGCCGATGTCGATCGGGCCGCCCTGCACCATGTCGGCGTAGGCGCGGCGGTTGATCAGCGCCAGCACGCGCTTGCAGCCGAGGCGCTTGGCCAGCGAAGCGGCCATGATGTTGTCCTCGTCGTCGTTGGTCAACGCGAGGAAAATGTCCATCTCGTCGATGTTCTCCTGCGCCAGCACATTCTCGTCGGTGGCCTCGCCGCAAAGTACCAGCGTGTCGGCGAAGCGGGTGGCGATGGTTTCGGCACGCTGCGGATCACATTCGATGACCTTGACTTCGTGGTCCTTCTCCAATGCCGCGGCAACGCGCGCGCCGATGTTGCCGCCGCCGGCGATCATGATGCGCCTGACCGGCTCCTGCATGCGCCGCAATTCGCGCAACACGGGCCGGATGTGTTCGCTGGCGGCGAGCAGGAAGACCTCGTCGCCAACCTCGATCAACGTGCTGCCGGTGGGATCGACGGGCTGGTGTTCGCGGAAGATGGCGACGATGCGAGCGTCGATCCCGGCGGGCAGGTGCTCGCGCATGGTCTGGATCGCCTTGCCGACCAGCAGGCCGCCTTCATAGGCGCGCACGCAAACCAGCGTCGCGCGCCCGTCGGCAAATTCAAGTACCTGCAGCGCCTCGGGAAACTCGACCAGGCGCGCGATGTAATCGGTGATGTCCTGTTCCGGGCAGATGGCATGGCTGACCGCGAACATGTCGTCGGCGAGCAGGCCCTCGTCGCCGAGGAAATCTGCCCCGCGCAGCCGCGCGATGCGCGTCGGCACGTTGAACACGTGTCGGGCTATCTTGCAGGCGACCAGGTTGGTCTGGTCGGACTGGGTCACGGCCACCAGCATTTCGGCGTCCTCGATGCCGGCGCTCCTGAGCACGGAGGGCAGAGCCGCGTTACCGGTGATCGTGCGCACATCGAGGCGGTCGGCCAGCTTCGCCAGCGCGGGGCCGTTCTGGTCAACGATCGTGACGTCGTTGATTTCCGAGGCCAATGCCTCGGCGACGGATGCGCCGACCTGACCCGCGCCGAGGATGATGATTTTCATAGTGCGCCGCCTAACGAAGTCCGAGGTCTTTCAATTTGCGATACAGGTGCGTGCGCTCCAGCCCGGTCTTTTCGGCCAGGCGCGTCATGTTGCCGCCGTCCTTGGCCAAATGGTAGCTGAAGTACATGCGCTCGAAGGCTTCGCGCGCCTCGCGCAGCGGCAGCTCGATGACTTCCGGCGCCAGGTCCACGGGTGCAAGGTTCGGTTCGCCAGCCGGCGCCAGGAGTTGCAGGGTCTCGTCCTCGCCGATCTCCTCGCCCAGGCTGGCCAGCGCCAACGACTTCACCGCGCCCTTGAGTTCGGCATAGCCGCCGCTCCAGGCATGCTGGCGCAGAGCATTGAGCGCCGCGCTGGAAAACCGTCGCAGCGGAATCTCATCGCTCTCCATCAACTGGGTCAGCAGATGCGCGGCAATGTCGGGCACCTCGTCCTTCAATTCGGTCAGACTGGGCACGCCCAGGCCGGTCTCGAACAGGCGCGTGAGGCCGGCCTCCTCCCATCCCAGGGCAACCAGTTCCGCACTGGTGTGCGTGGTCGCCGCTACCAGGCGCAGGCTGTAGCGGTCGAGACGCTCGGCGGCAAACAGCAGGTTCTTCTGCTGCAGCCGCGTCAGGCGCGCCAGCTCCTCGCACCAGAGCACGCCGCCCGTGGCGCGCTGCAGCACCTCGACGCTCAGGGGATTGGAATCATGCGCCAGATCGATCCACGGCTTGCCCGCGACCTGCGCCGTGCGCGCCACCAGTTCGACGATGCCGCCGGGGGCGGAGCGCAGCAGCAGCAGGGGGCTCTTGGCCAGCACCTGGTCCAGCCGCCGCTTCAGGTCGCGCAAGGGGCCGGGACGGGCGAATGCGCCCAGCGACAGGCCTCCGTTGACGTGGCGTGCGCTGCGCTCGAGGGCCTTCTTCACCGCCGCCAGCAGCTTTTGCATGCCGATCGGCTTCTCGAGGAAATCCAGCGCGCCGATGCGCGTCGCTTCCACCGCCGTGTCGATCGTTGCGTGGCCCGACATCATCACCACCGGCATGTTGAGCTGGCCGTTGCCGGCCCACTCCTTCAGCAGCGTAATGCCATCGGTATCAGGCATCCAGATGTCGAGCAGGACCATGTCGGGACGCCCGGCCTCGCGCGCCGCCCGTGCTGCCGCGCCGTTTTCCGCGAGCTGGACGTCGTGTCCCTCGTCGCGCAGAATCTCGAAGAGGAGTTCGCGTATCCCGATCTCGTCGTCGACCACCAGTATCTTCGGCATTTTTTCTAGATCCCCTTTACCACTTCCTGCGTTACCAGCGGCAGCCAGATGCTGACCTCGCCACCATTGTTGTTCGCCAGGCGAATCTCGCCGCCGTGGTCATCCACAATCTTCTTCACGATCGCCAGACCGAGGCCGGTGCCCTTCGACTTGGTGGTGACATAGGGCTCGAAGGCGCGCGACAGGATCTGCGGCGGAAAACCCGGGCCGTTGTCCTTGATGGTCAGTCGCGCACGCCCGGCATCCTGCACCATGGCAATCGTGATGCGAGCATCCGTCACGTCGCTCAGCGCATCCTGCGCATTGGTCAGGACATTGTGCAGCACCTGCCGCAACTGGTTGGCGTCGGCCAGCACCAGCGGCAAGGGTTCGGAAGTCGGCGCTGGCGGTGCGGCGATTGCCGCCGCCGAATTCTCGTAGAGGCCCAGAATTTCGCCGAGGAGCGCCTGCAGATCGACGGGAGCGAGTTGCGGCAGTGGCGTGCGCGCATAGTCGCGGAAATCATTGACCATGTTCTTCATCGCCTCGACCTGATTGACGATGGTCTGCGTCGCACGGTCCAGCAATTCCCGCGAGGGGCCGGTCAACTGGTCGGCCAGCTTGATCTGCAGCCGTTCGGCGGAAAGCTGGATCGGCGTCAGCGGATTCTTGATCTCGTGGGCCAGGCGCTGCGCCACTTCGCCCCACGCGGCGGAACGCTGTGCAGCGATCAACCGCGTGATGTCGTCGAACACCACCACGTAGCCGCCGCCGCCCGCCGCCGGCAACGCCGTGCCGCGCACCAGCAGCGCCTGCGGCATGCCGTCGGGGCGCGCGATTTCGAGCTGTTCCTGCCACTCGTCGCCGCGCCGGGCGAAGCCGCCCAGAATGGCGCCAGCCAGCGTCTCGTGGCGCGGCCAGTCCTGCACCCGTATCTGCTCGAAGCCGGCCAGGTCGTCGCCAAGAATCGCTACAGCGCCGCGATTCGCTGCCTTCAGGCGAAAGCGCACATCGAAGGCCAGCACACCGGCCGACAGATTCGCCAGCACCGACTCGAGATAGGCCTGCGCCGCCTCCATCTCGAGACGATGGTGCTCGGCTTGCGCGCGCGCCTCGCTCAGTTGGTGCGTCATGCTGTTGAAGGAATGCGTCAGCACGCCCAGTTCGTCAGACGCTTCCACCGTCGCGCGCGGCGTGTAGTCGCCGCTGGCCACCGCCTGCGTGCCTTCGGCCAGGATCAGCAACGGCCGCGCCAGTCGCTCTGCAAGAAAGAAAGCCAGGGCTATTGCGGCGAACAGCGCCAGCAGCAGCGCCAGCGTCAGGGTCAGCGTGTAGATGCGCTTGAGTCCAACGCGGCCGAGCTGCAATTCCTGATAGTCGCGGTGGGCCGCCTCGACGCTTTCCGCGCTTCTCGCAATCGATAGCGGCACCGCCAGCGTCAGTTGCAGTATGCGCGGATCGAGGTTGAGGCCGCTGCCGCTGACCGGCGCCAGCGCGCGCACCATCAGGCCGCCGCCCCCGGCATCGCCTGCATCGCCGATCAGTGCCAGTCCGCGCCCGCTGCGCGCAAGGCGCAACTGGCTGGGCGCCGGGACCGAAGGCAGCAGGCTGCCGAGTTCCCCAGAACTGCTGCCCAGCACCTGGCCGGAGAGCGTCATCAGGGTTGCGCTCTGGGCGCCGGCCTGTTCGCGCACCCGGTTCAGCCGGCTCGGACTGACGAAGGCATCAGCGCCCAGATCCAGCGCTGCGCTGCGTGCCTTCTCCAGCAGTTCGGCCTGCAAGGTGTCGAGCACGCT
>JBIJDI010000351.1:0-3249 GCA_044344235.1 Sulfuritalea sp.
GACGGCCGTTTTGTGGCCGGCTAGTTTAGCGACCGGCCCGGCGGGCCTTCCGCAGCGAGGGGTGAGCGCGGGGTTTCGCATGGCCAACTGCTTGGCCATGCGCCGCGCGAACGGGCGAGACTCCGGCGAGCCCTCCGCCCGCAGGGCCGGGGCGGCGGGCGCGTTTCTTTGGATACTTTCTTGCCGCGCAGCAAGAAAGTATCTCGCCCGCCGGGGCGAATCCCGGCATGTTTGTTAAGGGCGCGGCCTCAAAAGTCGGCGCTGGCGATACGGCGCCTAGCGCGATTCCTTGATCAGGCGCCCGTTCGGCGGCTGCACGGGCCGTGCGTTGTTGCGATAGAGCCGCGAGAAGATCGCGATCTGGTCGGCCGAAACCTGCAGCGGCTGCTTCATCACCATCCACAGCACGCCTTCGGTACAGGGCGGCGTGGTCAGTGAGCCCATATAGGTCCAGTAGCTACGAATTTCCGGCAGCAGTTTCATGAGGTCGATCGGTTCCGCCGGACTCACTTCCATATCCTTTTCCAGCGGCATGTTGTTCCACAGGGTCTGGATCAGGGGATGCTCACTGCCCTTTTCGAGCAGCACGGCGATGACGGCCAACTGTCCCTCGTCGTTCTTGTGCACCAGATGCACCACCATGTCGTAGACCTTGCCGTTGACACGCTCTTCCGCCGGACGATGAAAATGGAGCTGGATCAGTTCATAGCGTTTGCCCATGACATGCATGCCCATGCCCTCGCCGACAGTGACCTGCAGGGTATGGCCGTTGTCGACGATGCGGAATTGCGTCGACTTGTACTCGAAGCGAATGGCTTCGAGACTGACCTTGATGCCTTCGCGAATGTCGATCGGCGACTGGCGCTGACCCGTGCCGCAGGTCGCATATTCGTTGCGCAATTTGCCCCAGTTGGCCGGTGCGCCCGCCCCTTCGTAGGCCCAATGCGCATGCATGTGGGCGGCCGGATTTTCCGCAACCTGCGCAGCAGGCGCAGGCGCCGGTTTCTTCTTGGCGACCGTCTTGCGCGGCCCGCTGGTGGCGTACTGCAGTTCACGCAACCGCTTCTCGCTGGCGGTTTCCGGCTGCGCCGCTGCCGCCTGGGAAGCGGCGGCCGCAACCGACTTGACCTCGGGCTTGGCCCCCGGCTTGGACGGGGCCGCGGCCGGGGCGGAACCGGACTTCAGCCCGGCGCTGGCCGCCGCCTGATCGGCCGCCGCCTTGTCAATCGGCGGCAACGAAATGTGCCGTGGTTTCTCGCCGGAAGGCGTTGGTGCAACAGTGGCAGGGGCCGCCGGTGTGGCAGCAGCCTGTGCCACCGGCCTTGGCGTGGCATCGGCGACCGGGACGACCCGCGCCCGGGCACCTTCATCCACAGAGCGCATGTCGGCGCGCATCGCGCTCGCCCGCTCCGGATCCAGCAGACCTTGCACCGCCCTGCCGACGGACTCGGCGAAGCCCGGCTCTTCGGCGCCCGCGTGCGCGCCGCAGGCTTCATTCAGCAGGCGCTCATCAATGCTGCCGATCTGTATCTTGTTGGCGCGCTGACGCGACACTGACTCCTCGCGAACCAGCGTGTCGCCGTTGAAATAGGCGCGCCGCAATGTCGTGAAACGGCGACCACTACAATCGTAAAGGTTCTGTGCATGGATCGCGTTGTACGCGCCGCCCGGATCATTGACCTCGCGGCCGAGGATAATGCGACTCCAGCCGGTGGTGCCGCTGAACCCGCGGGCGATGCGCTCCTTGTCGATCTCGATGGTCTCGTTCTGCCCGACAATGACGGCGTGCCAGTTGGCGGCCCGGGCGGGCAGGGGCGTCACCAGAACAAGCACGGTTGCTGCCAGGGTGGCGGAAAAAACCGACGGCACGCGGAACACAGACATGGTTATCCTTTATCCTCTTTAGCTACGGCCGCTGCGCTTAACGTCCACAAAACGGACGTTAGCCTTCTCTGAACGTGGTTTCGAGCTTCTTTAGCTTACGGCCCTGAATTGCAATACTTTAACTCGAATCAGCCGCGAAGCGTGCCGCGAATTTGCCCCAAGCTCGCCTCCAAGAGCCCTTTCAACTCGGCGGGTTGCATTCGCCCAGTCTTTCCAGTACTTTCAAACCTCTGCCCCACCCCCACCAGAATCGAGTTTGCCCCATGAATGCCAACGAGAAATTCATCGCCGCCGATGCCCACGTAGACGCTGCCGCCATCGCCCCCTTGCCCAACTCGCGCAAGACCTACGTCACCGGCAGCCGTCCGGACATCCGCGTGCCGATGCGCGAAATCGCCCAGAGCCCCACCGGCGACATCCCCAACCCGCCAGTTACCGTGTATGACTGCTCCGGCCCCTACACCGACCCCGCTGCAACCATCGACATTCGCAAGGGCCTGCCCGGCCTGCGGGCGCAATGGATTGCCGAGCGCAACGACACCGAAGAACTGCCCGGCCTGTCATCCAGCTACGGCCAGCAGCGCCTGGCCGATGCCGAATTGGCGGAATTGCGCTTCGACCTCGCCCGCCGCCCGCGCCGCGCCAAGCCCGGCGCCAACGTGACGCAGATGCACTACGCGCGCAAAGGCATCATCACCCCCGAGATGGAATTCGTCGCCATCCGCGAGAACCAGAAACTCGAGGGTCTCGACGAACTGCTGCGCACACAGCATCCCGGCCACAACTTTGGCGCCGCCACGCCGAAAGTCATCACCCCCGAATTCGTCCGCGACGAAATCGCCCGCGGCCGCGCCATCATTCCCAACAACATCAACCACCCCGAATCCGAGCCGATGATCATCGGCCGCAACTTCCTGACCAAGATCAACTGCAACATCGGCAACTCGCCGC
The DNA here is from genome assembly GCA_044344235.1 of Sulfuritalea sp. Taxonomy (GTDB): domain Bacteria; phylum Pseudomonadota; class Gammaproteobacteria; order Burkholderiales; family Rhodocyclaceae; genus Sulfuritalea. The sequence goes on from JBIJDI010000351.1 coordinate 2,836, forward strand.
TCGCCTCGACCATTCAGGACGAAGTCGACAAGATGACCTGGGCCATCCGCTGGGGCGGCGACACGGTGATGGACCTGTCCACCGGCAAGAACATCCACGAAACGCGCGAATGGATCGTGCGCAATTCGCCCGTCGCCATCGGCACCGTGCCGATCTATCAGGCGCTGGAGAAGGTGGATGGGAAAGCCGAAGACCTGACCTGGGAAGTCTTCCGCGACACGCTGATCGAACAGGCCGAACAGGGCGTGGATTACTTCACCATCCACGCCGGCGTGCTGCTGCGCTACGTGCCGATGACGGCCAAGCGCATGACCGGGATAGTGAGCCGCGGCGGCTCGATCCTTGCCAAGTGGTGTTTGTCGCACCACAAAGAGAACTTCCTCTACACGCATTTCGAGGACATCTGCGAAATCA
>JBIJDI010000201.1:0-5330 GCA_044344235.1 Sulfuritalea sp.
GTCGCCTTCAGCCTCGGCGACGGCCTGCGTCCCGGCTCGATCTATGACGCCAATGACGAAGCGCAAATGGGTGAACTGGAAACCCTCGGCGAGCTGACCAAGATCGCGTGGAAGCATGACGTGCAGGTGATGATCGAAGGCCCCGGCCACGTGCCGATGCACCTGATCAAGTTCAACATGGACGAGCAACTGCGCCTCTGCGGCGAGGCGCCCTTCTACACCCTGGGCCCGCTGACCACCGACATCGCGCCGGGCTACGACCACATCACCAGCGCCATCGGCGCGGCAATGATCGGCTGGTACGGCACGGCCATGCTCTGTTATGTCACGCCGAAGGAGCACCTCGGCCTGCCCGACAAAAACGACGTCAAGGACGGCATCATGGCCTACAAGATCGCGGCGCACGCCGCCGATCTGGCGAAGGGCCACCCGGGAGCCCAGGCGCGCGACAACGCGCTGTCCAAGGCGCGCTTCGAATTCCGCTGGGAAGACCAGTTCAACCTCGGCCTCGACCCCGACAAGGCGCGCGAATTCCACGACGAAACCCTGCCGCAGCATGGTGCCAAACTGGCCCACTTCTGTTCCATGTGCGGGCCGCATTTCTGCTCCATGAAAATCACTCAGGACGTGCGCGAATATGCGGCGAAGCTCGGCGTCTCGGAACAGGAGGCGCTGAATAAGGGCATGGAGGTGAAGTCCGTGGAGTTCGTCAAGGCCGGCAGCGAGATCTACAAGGCGTCGTAGAAACTCGGCGCTGACTCGCTCTGCGTACCTTGGATTCCGCTTCGCGGGCAGGTAACGGCGACTATGGACTGCCGCCCCGGCTGCGGCGCGTGTTGTATCGCGCCTTCAATAAGCACGCTGAACAAGGCGGCGGGCGAGCTCTGTTCTCATCTTGATGCGGAGTTTCGCTGTCGGATATTCGGCACGCCGCAACGGCCGGCATGTTGCTCCGGGCTGCAACCTTCGATTGAAATGTGCGGCAACGATCGCGAAACCGCGCTGGTCTGGCTGACCCGGCTCGAAACAGAAACTACGCCGCCCAGTACTGGTCCAGGTTCTTGATGCCCCATTTCTCCGCTTCTTCGCGCGCCACGATCTTCTCGTTGACGCCGCGGCGGGAGAGGTCGATCAACTCCGGCGGAATGTAGGCCATCGACTTGGTCGAGAAAAAAACCTTGATACGCGGGGTCAGCAGCGAACCCTCCGCCTGTTCGGCCACCACCCCAAGGCGGCCCGAACTCAGGCGCACCAGTGAGCCGACGGGATAGATGCCGATGCTCTTGACGAAGGCCTGAAATATCCGTCCGTCGAAATGTCCGTTGGTCCACTCGGTCATCTTGCGAATCGAATCCGCGGGATCCCATCCCGACTTGTACGGCCGGTTGGAAGTAATCGCGTCATAGACGTCGCACACCGCCCCCATCTTGGCGAACATGCTGATCTCCTCGCCTTTCAAGCGATGCGGGTAGCCGCTGCCATCGATTTTCTCGTGGTGGTGCAGGCAGACGTCAAGCGGAACTTCACCTACCGTGCCGCCTTCCAGCAGCAGCCGATGACCCTCTTCGGGATGGCTCTTGATGATGCGGAATTCTTCGTCGGTCAGCTTGCCCGGCTTGTTGAGCACCTCCATCGGCATCATCGCCTTGCCCAGATCATGCAACAGGCCGGACATGCCGGCATCGCGCGTCTGCTTTTCGTCGAGACTGAGCTGGCGCGCCAGGACGACCATCAGCGCACAGACGGCAACCGAATGCATGTAAGTGTAGTCGTCTGCCGTCTTGAGTCGCGCGAGACTGATCAGGGCGCCGGGATTGCGCGCCACCGAGGAGGAGATTTCATCCACCAGTTCGCCGGCCGCTTCGGCCGAAATCGCCTTGCCCATGCGCACTTCCTGAAACATGGAGATGACGGCATCCTTGCCGTTCGCACAGATCTTGGCGGCCCGCTTGACTTCCTCGGCCATGGGCGCCTGCTTCCGTGACGCACCCTGTACCGGCGTGCCGGTGGCGGCGGCGGTTTCCATCAATTCCGCATCGACCCTGGCTTCGACCTGTTCCTTGCTTGCGGCCTCGGGAATGTCGAGGCCCTTGTCGACATCGATCCAGACCTCCGAGATGCCGCTTTCGACGATGAGATGGATGTCTTTCGGGTCCTTGATGACGAACTTGGTGCGCCAAAAGGGATGTTCCATCCAGGAGCCGCACAGCTCTTCAAGATGCATTCCCACACGCAGATGTTCAACGCCGATTTTTTTCAGCATGCTAGACTTTGCAGCCCTCTACAGCGGCCGTCATCAATTCTTTCCCATGGATTTTCACCCGCTGCTTCAGGCTCTTCTACTGGGCCTGATCGAAGGCTTCACGGAATTCCTTCCCGTTTCATCTACCGGCCATCTTATCTTGGCTGGTGATCTTTTGCACTTCAATGACGAAAAGGGAAAGCTGTTCGAGATCGTCATCCAGTCGGGTGCGATCCTCGCCGTCTGCTGGGAATATCGCGAGCGCATCGTTCGCGTCATCGGCGGCTTGACCACCGACCGCGCAGCACAGCGTTTCGCGCTCAACATCGCGATTGCCTTCATGCCGCTGGCGGTGCTGGGCCTGCTCTTCGGCAAAGCGATCAAGGCCAACCTGTTCAACCCGGTCACGGTGGCGACCACCTTCATACTGGGCGGCTTCATCATCCTCTGGGCCGAGCGGCGCGAACATCGAATCCGCATCGATCAGGTGGAAGATCTGACGCCGGTCGACGCCTTCAAGCTCGGTCTGGCGCAAGCCTGTGCGCTGATCCCGGGCACGTCGCGTTCCGGCGCCACCATCATCGGCGGCCTGCTGTTCGGGCTCTCGCGCAAGGCGGCGACCGAGTTCTCCTTCTTTCTGGCAATTCCCACGCTGCTGGCGGCGACCGCCTATCAGATGTACAAGGAACGCCACCTGCTGGCCTTCGACGACCTGGGCATGTGGGTCGTCGGCTTCGTCGCCTCCTTTGTTTCGGCCTTCCTCTGCGTACGCTGGCTGCTGCGCTTCATCGCCACCCATGACTTCACGGTATTCGCCTGGTACCGCATCGCCTTCGGCATCGTGGTGCTGGCGACCTGGCATTTCGGCCTGGTGGACTGGTCCAGTCCGTGATCCTCTATCTGCATGGCTTCACCAGCGGCCCGCAATCGCACAAGGCGCAGGCGCTTGGTACGCGCATGCGCGAGAGGGGTCTCGGCGAGTTCTTCATCTGCCCGCAGTTGCCCGCATCGCCGCGCGACGCCATCGCCCTGACGGAAAGCCTGATTGCCCGTCATGGCGTCAGCACCGTGGTCGGTTCTTCCCTCGGCGGCTACTACTCGACGTATCTCGCAGAGAAGTTCGATCTCAAAGCCGTACTGGTCAACCCGGCCGTGGTGGCGCATCTTTCGCTGAAGGATTACGTCGGCCCGCAACGCTGGCTTTATTCGGGCGAAGCCTTCGAGTTCACCCGCGATCACATCGAGGAACTGCGCGCCATCGAAGTCCCGACTCTAAGCAAACCGCAGCGCTTCTGGCTTCTGGCGGAAGAAGGCGACGAGACTCTCGATTTCCGGCATGCCGTCAGCCGCTATGCCGGTGCGCGGCAAACCGTGCTGCCGGGCGGCGATCACAGCTTTACGCGATGGAACGATTATCTCGATCCGATCATCGAATTCGCCGGGCTGGCGTAGCGCAATGCATCCCCCTGCAACACCGGAGAACGCCAGGCTTGGGATTCTTGCAGGGCTCGCTGCCTATCTGATCTGGGGTCTGGTGCCGGTGTTCTTCAAGCAGATCGCCGAGGTGCCGGCCGACGAGATCATCGCCCATCGCGTGCTCTGGGCCATGGTGTTCATGACGGCAGTGATGGGTTTTGGCCGCGGCTTTGCCGATGCCCTGCGAGTCGCACGGATACCCAGGCAACTGGCGCGCATTGCGCTGGCATCGAGCCTGGTGATCAGCAATTGGCTGGTTTTTGTCTGGGGCGTGAACAGCGGACACATTCTTGAGACCAGCCTCGGTTACTTCATCCTGCCCCTGTTCAATGTCGCGCTGGGCGTGCTCGTGCTCAAGGAAAACCTGCGTAGATTGCAGTGGCTGGCCGTGCTACTGGCGGCAATCGGTGTCGCAATCGAAGCGGCACGGGCCGGCGGGCTGCCCTGGATCTCCCTGGTGCTGGCCGGAACCTTCGGCATTTACGGCCTGCTGCGCAAGCAGCTGCCGCTCGATGCGGCCAGCGGCCTGTTTCTGGAAACCGCGTGCATGACACCCCTGGCACTGATCTGGCTCGCCTGGCTGACGCTGTCCGGCCAAAGTCATTTCGCCGGCGGGCCACAATTCCCTGCGACACACGACCTGATGTTGATCGCCACCGGCGCCATCACTGCGATTCCATTGCTGCTGTTTGCGATTTCCGCGCGACGCCTGCCGCTGACCATGATGGGTTTCCTGCAATACCTGGCGCCCTCGATCACCTTCCTGCTCGCCGTTTTCGTCTATGGCGAACCTCTGGACTTCAGCCGCGGGCTGGCCTTTGCCGCGATCTGGCTCGGCCTTGCCGTGTACAGCGTAGATCTCGCCCGGTCCGCCTCACCGCGCACGATCGTTCTTCCATGAGTTTCGATGCCGCCCAGTTCAAACGGATCGAGCGTGCCGGCTACAACCGGATCGGGCCGCGCTATCTGGTAGCAGCCGGCGCCCGCCATGATTTGACCGTTGCGCTGATCGCCGCCGCCCGATTGGCGTCCGGGCAGCGCGTGCTCGATCTGGCCAGCGGTCCCGGCCTGCTGGCACGCGGCGCGCAAGACGTGGTGGGCAAGGACGGCCTGGCGATTGCCAGCGATATCAGCGAGGGCCAGCTCGCCTGCTGCCCCGGTCTTGTCCGGGTGGCCGCAGACGGCGAAGCACTGCCCTTCGCCAGCGGGAGTTTCAATCGCGTGCTGTGCGGACTGGGCCTCATGTTCTTCCCCGACGACCAGGTCGCGTTGCAGGAGATGCGCCGCGTGTTGGTGCCGAACGGACGACTCGCACTATCCGTATGGGGCCGCGCTGAAGAGGTGCCGCTGGTCGAGACGGCGCTTTCCTGCATGCGCCGTCTGCTGCCGCCACCCAAGGTGGCGCGCCCGTCGATTTTCCGCTTTGGCGATGTCGACGATCTCCGTCGCCGTATCGCCAACGCCGACTTTCGCGACATTGAGATTCGTCCCTGTCGATTGACGCTCGACTTTGCCGATGCAGCGGCCTACTGGCAGGGCTTTCTCGATCTCGCCGGCGGCGCGGCGGAGAGCCTGTCGCGCCTGCCTGCCGAAAAGCAGCGCGCGCTCGCCG
>JBIJDI010000002.1:0-27440 GCA_044344235.1 Sulfuritalea sp.
CGAAGGGGCGGCACAGGTAGGGCGTCGGCACCGTGTTGTCCACGATCAGCGGAACGCCGGCGTCATGGGCGATCTTCGCCAGCGCGGCGAGGTCGACCAGGTTGCCCAGCGGGTTGCCGATGGATTCGCAAAACAGCGCTTTAGTGCGGCCGTCGATCAGCGGCTTGAAACTGGCCGGATTGCGGTAGTCGGCGAAGCGCACCTCGATGCCGTATTGCGGCAGGGTGTGGGCGAACAGGTTGTAGGTGCCGCCATACAGCGTGCCGACCGAGACGATGTTGTCGCCGGCCTCGGCGATGGTTTGGATCGCGTAGGTGATGGCCGCCATGCCCGACGCCACGCCCAATGCGCCGATGCCGCCTTCGAGTTCCGCCATGCGCTTTTCCAGCACGTCGGTGGTCGGGTTCATGATGCGGGTGTAGATATTGCCGGCGACCTTGAGGTCGAACAGGTCAGCGCCGTGCTGGGTGTCGTCGAAGGCGTAGGATGTGGTCTGGTAGATCGGCACCGCGACGGCCTTGGTGGTGGGATCGGGGCTGTAGCCGCCATGCACGGCGATGGTTTCGATTTTCATTGTCTGGCTTCCTCGGGAGGGTGGAAGACGGCAGTATAGGGTCAGGGGGCATGAATGAAACGACTTCTGTGGGTCATGCTGCTGGGATGTTCGCTGGCCTGGGGCCAGACGCTGGAGATCATCAGCCTGCGCCATCGCAGCGCCGAAGCCATGCTGTCGCAACTCGCGCCTTTCGTCGAACCGGGCGGGGCGATCACCGGCGTCGGCGACAAGCTGTTTCTGCGCGCCTCCGCTCGCAACCAGGTCGACATCCGGGCGCTGGTCGCCTCGCTCGACACCCCCTTGCGCCGGTTGATGATCAGCGTTCGGCAGGATGGCGCAAACACCGACGAGGATCGCGGCGCAGGCGTTTCCGGGCGTGTCGTGCTAGGCGGCGGGCCGCCGGCGATCAGCGGGCGCGGCCATCTCTACCAGTCCGACAGCCGCAGCCGGCGCGACACTGTGCAGCAGGTGCAGACCATTGACGGCGGCCGCGCGGCGATCATGGTCGGCGAATCCTTCCTGCTGCCGCTGCGGCAGGTGGTGATGACGCCGGCCGGCGTGGTGGTTTCCGAGAGCTTCGTGCAGCGCGACCTGGGCACCGGCTTCGTGGCCATGCCGCGATTGAATGGCGAGCGCGTGACGCTTGAAATCAGCCCGCGCGACGACACCCCCGGCCCCGTTCCGGGATCGGTGAACGTGCAGCGCCTGGTCACCACGGTCAGCGGCCGTCTCGGCGAATGGCTGGAACTGGGCGGTTCGACAGGCGAGCAAATCGGCAACTCGGGCGCCATCGCCAGTTACGGCACGCGATCGGCGTCCCGCCGGAGCCGACTTTTGCTGAAGGTCGAAGAACTACCTTAGCCGAAGTGCGCGGCGGGCTTCGGCTCGGGTAGACTGATCGTCAAATGGCAATTCAGAGCGGAGGAGCGGGTCGTGGCTGATCGTACGGTTTGTGTTTCAACCCTGAGTCTCAAACCCGGTGCGCGGCTGGCGCAGGCAGTGCGCCGGGCCGACGGCGGCTTGTTGCTGGCGGCCGGCACCGAGATCGACGTCGATCACGTGCAGCAGTTGATTCAGCGTGGGATCGAAGTCGTCCATGTGCTGCAGGAAGAAACGCGCGACGAGGCGCAGATCGAGCGGGATGTAGCTGCGGCGGTGGAACGCGTTACGCGTTTGTTCCGCGGCGCGAGCAGTGATGCGCGCAATGAGCTGGCCGCGACGGTCACCGACTACCGGCGGCGGGCCGCATCATGACCCCGCCCTATACGCTGGAACAAGTTCTGGCGCGGGCTACCGCGCTGCCTGCCTTGCCGCAGATCGTCGCGCGGATTCTCGACATGCTGGGCGACGATGAAGTCAATGCGGAGACGCTGAGCAGGCACATCATCAGCGACCCGGCGGTGGTGGTGCGCCTGCTCGCGGCCGCCAATGCCGGTGCGATCGGCGCCAGCGGCCACGTTGACTCCGTGCGGCAGGCCATCCTGCTGCTGGGCGTCAGCCGCGTGCGCGACATCACGCTGGCCACCGCGATCATCGACCGCTTCAATGCCAAGCCGCCCTTCGACGCCCGCCGGCTCTGGCTGCACAGCGTGGGCGTGGCCATCTGCGCGCAGGAAGTGGCGCGCATTGGCGGGCTCGATGTCGATGTCGCCTATACCGCGGGGCTGCTGCACGATGTCGGTCAATTGCTGCTGAATGCGGTCGACCCGGAGGCCTATGCGCGCGTGCTGGCGCTGCGGACTGAAAACGACATGGATATTGTCGACGCCGAGCGGCAGATACTGGGGATCGATCACGCCCAGGTCGGCGGCGGCCTCGCCCGGCTCTGGAAGTTGCCCGAAGAAGTGGCGGACGCTATCGGCGCGCACCACGTCACCGACGATAGCGAGCCGGAAAACGAAATGGCCGACGCCGTCCATGTCGCCGAAGTGCTCAGTCATGCGCTGAATCTGGGCGGTGGCGAGGGTGCGCGGGTGCCCCGGTTGTCGGATTTGTCCTGCGCCCGCATGGGCATCGACTGGCGCGAACTTGCCGCGCATTTTCCGCTGATCGAGGCGCGCTTCATCGGCACCCGGATCACGCTCGGGCTTTAGGGTTCTTTCCTGACCAACTGCTTCATGAAAGCCGCCTCGCTCTTGGTGATGCGGACTTCCTTCTTCGGCCCCAGCGAATCGACGAGCTGCACGAACTCGTCCAGGGAGACCGCCGCCGAAAGCGCGCGGTCGTCGCCGCCAAGCCGCTCGCGCAGGATGAACAGGCCGTTGCCGGTCACCGCCATCGTGTAGTGATGGCCTGCGCTGCGCGCATTCAGCCGGGCGAGGGCGGCGGTGGCACGGGTCGAGCGCATGCGGCGGAAAGCCCTAAGGCGTGCCGATGTAGTCGCGCTTGCCGATTTCCACGCCGTTGTGACGCAGGATGTTGTATGCCGTCACCAGATGGAAATAGAAATTCGGCATCGCATAGCCGAGCAGGTAGGTCTGGCCCTTGAAGCTCATGTCCTGTCCGCCCGCCTTGAGCGCGATATCCCGTTCCTCGGAGCCATCGATCTGTGCCGCGGAAAACGATTCCACGAAGGTGATGATCGCCGCGATGCGCGCCCGAAGTTCCTCAAAGCTCTGCTCGGTATCCGCGAATTTCGGCACCTCGACGCCGGCCAGCCGGGCGACACAGCCCTTGGCGTGGTCGGTGGCGATCTGAACCTGTTTCACGAACGGCAGCATGTCGGGGAACAGCCGGGCCCCAAGCAGAACGGCCGGATCTATCTTCTTTGCCGTCGCATGGGCCTGCGTCTTGGCGAGGATGGCGTCGAGGTTGCGCAGCATGTTGGCCAGGCGCGGTGCGCTGGCTTGGTACATCGAGATGGTCATGATCGGGGCCTCCGTGAATAATGCATTCTGCCATTGATGATCCGGTGCGGAAGCGAAACAGTGCCTTGCGGGCGCGGTTGAGAGTGTTGGTCCAAGCCACTCCCAACGTTCGCCCTGAGCTTGTCGAAGGGCGGTTCGGGGCCCGTTCATGGTTCGCAGCGCTTTGCGCGCCGGGGATTTCGTTGCGCATAACTTTCCATCGGGATTGAAATCCGCCCGATTGAGGCCGATGATGGCCCCCACAGGAGGAATACAAAGTGCGCATCGGTTTTTTCGGAGCAGCCGGCGAGGTCACCGGCTCATGCACCCTGGTCGAAACGGACGGCTGTCGCTTCCTGGTCGACTGCGGCATGTTCCAGGGCGGCCGCGAGGCGCGGACCAAAAACCTCAACGCCCTGAAGTTCGGCTTCGACGTTCGCTCCATCGATTTCGTCCTGCTGACGCATGCCCACATCGACCATTCGGGCCTGCTGCCGATGCTGTCGGTGCTCGGCTATCGCGGGCCCGTGTATGCCACGCCGGCGACCATCGACCTGCTGCATGTGTTGCTGCGCGACAGCGCGCACATCCAGGAGAAGGAATCGGAGTGGGCCTTGCGCCATCAGCGGCGGCGTGGCCACGACAGCAGGCCGGGCGCGCAACCGCCGCTGTACACCGTGGCCCAGGCCGAGGCCTCGCTCAAGCTTCTGCGTCCGGCGCCCTATCGGCAACTGATCCACCCGGCTGAAACCGTCGCGGTCAACTTCCATGACGCTGGTCACATCCTCGGTTCCTCCTGGATCGAGGTGACGGTCACGGGCGAGGGCAGGCCGCGCAAGATGGTGTTTTCCGGCGACCTCGGCATGACCGACCGGCCGGTACTGCACGACCCCGAACAGGTCGTGCCCGAAGCCGATGTGCTGTTCATCGAATCGACCTACGGCGACCGCCTGCACCGGCCCTTTGCCGAAACCGAGAACGAAATCGTCGCCGCCTTCGAGCGCACGCGCCATACCCACGGCAACCTGATCATGCCCGCCTTCGCCGTCGGCCGCACCCAGGAAATCATCTACATCCTGGCCGACCTGGTGCGCCGCCAGCGCCTGGCACCGCTGAAGATCTTCGTCGATTCGCCGATGGCCACGGCCGCCACGCGCATCACATGGGAGCATCCCGACCTGATGGACAGCCACACCCGCGAGCTGATCGCCTGGATGAAGCAGCATCCGAAACAAATGCAGGTGGAATTCGTCGCGGATGTCGAGGCTTCGCGTGCGCTGAACGAGGTGCGCAGCGGCGCGGTCATCATCTCGGCCAGCGGCATGTGCGAAGCCGGCCGCATCAAGTATCACCTGCGCGAGAACCTGCCGCGCAGCGAATGCAGCATCCTCATCACCGGCTTCCAGGCGGCGGGCACGCTGGGCCGCCGGCTGGTCGACGGCGCGCGCCTGGTCAACATCTTCGGCAAGCCGGTTGCCGTCAGGGCCGCGATCCATACCGTGGGTGGCCTGTCAGCGCATGCCGATCAGGCGGGGCTGCTAGCCTGGCTGCGTGGCTTCCACACGCCGCCGAAGCATGCCTACGTCGTGCATGGCGAGGCTGCGGCCTCCGCCGCTTTCGCCCAGGCGATCCATGATCAGCTTGGATGGCCCATGCCGCACCTGCCTTTTATGGGGGAGAGAATCACCCTGTAGGGGCGATGACGCATACGACAAGGGCGGCGGCTTCGGATTGGTTCGAGCGCCGTGCCGCCAGCGCCGACTTTCAAGCGACGCGCCGGTGATTCACTTGCGGCAGATCGGTCCGGCGTGTTTTGCTCGGTGAAGCAGTGAAAATCGACGAAACCGGGCATTGCGGCGGATCGCCGAGGACTTCCGCTTCCAGGCACGTCCAGGCGGATTGATTGTCAACCGGGTAATTGACAATAATAGTTACAATGTTTGACAAAAAATAATCTGTAGTTGACAATACTGCCTATGAAGATTGATAAACACGCATTACGAAAGCGTGCCCTTCTCCTTACAGATGCTGGCGGGAAGAACGTTGCCGCGGCATTGATGGGGGAATTCCATATCTCGCGCCAGGCGGCTAACCGCCACCTGATGCAACTCGTAAAGAACGGCGATATTGTTCCTTCAGGGCTGACGAAGGCCCGCATATATCAACCTGCAATCAAGCAGGAGGCTACTCAATCATTTCTTCGAGAAGGCCTGGCCGAGGACGTTGTCTGGCGATCCATTGGCGCCCCGGTGGTAAAGGACCTGCCTGAGAATGCCCGCGACATCTGGCACTACGGCATGACCGAGATGATCAACAATGCGATAGATCACTCGGGCTCGCCGAGCATCCTCGTAGGCATACGGCAAACGGCGCTCCACACAATGGGATGGGTGGCGGATGACGGCGAGGGCATCTTCCTGAAGATTCAGCGGGCGCTCGGCCTCGCGGATCCGCGGGAGTCGATTCTGGAACTCGCCAAAGGCAAGCTGACTACCGACCCGAAGAACCATACCGGGGAGGGAATCTTCTTTTCATCGAAGATGTTTGATTCCTTCAACATACTTTCAGGAAACCTGCGTTTCATGCACGACGACGGGTCGAGAGATTTCCTGGTGGAACATCCAAGGGATGCTCCGGGAACTTTTGTGTTCATGAAACTGGCCAATGACTGCACGGGCACAACCAACGACGTGTTCTATAAATTTGCCGCTCCCGATGAACTCACCTTCGACAAGACAGTTGTTCCGGTTCGCCTTGCACAGTATGAAGGCGAGAAGCTGGTGTCTCGCTCACAAGCGAAGCGACTCACTGCGCGATTTGAGAAATTCAAGACCGTGATTCTTGACTTTACTGGCGTTGAAAGCATTGGGCAGGGATTCGCCGATGAACTATTTCGAGTCTTCGCAACAGCGCATCCAGCAATTGATCTGGTGCCCATGCACATGACAACCGCAGTGCAGGACATGACGAACAGGGTTCTCGCCGGGACAGATAAGGAATAGGTGTAGTCCCAACGTCTTGACGTTTGTGATGGCCATTCCATTCGGCGAGGAGGAACTACTTGGGGTCAGCTTCGAATTGATTTCAAAGCTATGACCTGAATCGCCGTACCGCCAACGCCGACTCTTACCCTGCCGCGCTTCTACCGCGTGCTACCATGCCGCGCCCGCCATGTCCGATCTTGACCGCATCTTCGCCCCCGAGGGGCCGCTCGCCGCCGCCGTGCCAGGCTTTCGCCCACGGCCGCAGCAGTTGGAGATGGCGCAGCGCATTGCCGCTGCGATTGCGGGCAATCTGGCGCTGGTGACGGAGGCCGGCACCGGCACCGGCAAGACCTTTGCCTACCTCGTGCCGGCGCTGCTTTCGGGCGGCAAGGTGATCGTTTCCACCGGTACCAAGACGCTGCAGGACCAGCTCTTCAACCGCGACCTGCCGACGGTGCGCGATGCGCTCAAGGTCGGCGCCACGATCGCGCTGCTGAAGGGCCGCGCCAACTATGTCTGCCCCTACCACCTGGAGCACGCGATGAGCGCCGGGCGGCTGGCCTCGCGCGAGGAGGCGGGGCACCTGCGCAGGATCGCGCGTTTCGCCGAGCGCACCAAGACCGGCGACAAGGCCGAATGCATCGACGTGCCGGAAGATTCCGGCGCCTGGGGCGTGGCGACCTCGACGCGCGAGAACTGCCTCGGCCAGGAATGCCCGAATTCGAAGGAGTGCTTCGTGCTGGCGGCGCGGCAGGATGCGCTGGCGGCCGATGTGGTGGTGGTCAATCACCACCTGTTCTTCGCCGACGTGATGCTGAAAGACGAGGGCATGGGCGAACTGCTGCCGGCCTGCAACACCATCATCTTCGACGAGGCGCACCAGTTGCCCGAGGTGGCGGGGCTGTTCTTCGGCGAGAGCGTATCGACCACCCAGATCATCGAGCTGGCGCGCGACACGCGCAACGAGGGCATCGTCGCCGCGAAGGACTATGCGCCGCTGCAGGATGCCGCGCAGGCGCTGGACAAGGCGGCGCGCGACCTGCGCTTGGCGGTGAAGGGCGAGAACCAGCGCCTGCCGGCGGCGCGTCTCGAAAGCGAAGCCGAGTTCGCTGCGGCTTTGCAGGGACTGGCGGCGGCGGTGAAGGAACTCGGGCGGCACCTCGACACCCAGGCGGAGCGCGGCGAAGGCCTCGCCAACTGCCTGCGCCGCGCGCAGGAACTGGCGCTGGGCTTGCAGCGCTGGAGCAGCGGCGACGGTGAGGGTGGCGTGGATGGCGTCGTGAAGTGGGTCGAAGTCTATTCGCAGGCCATGTCGCTGAACCTGACGCCGCTCGACATCGCGCCGATCTTCCAGCGCCAGATGGAAGGCCATCCGCGCGCCTGGATTTTTACGTCAGCGACACTCGCCGTGGGCAGCAACTTTTCGCATTACTGCGGCGAGCTCGGGCTGAGTGAGGCCGATACCGCGGTGTGGGGCAGCCCGTTCAACTATGAAAAGAATGCGCTGCTGTATTCGCCGCAGGGCATGCCCGACCCCAACAGCGCGATGTATCAGGAGGCCGTGGCGGAAGCGGCCTGGCCGGTCATCCGCGCCGCCGAGGGGCGCGCCTTCGTGCTGTGCACCTCGCTGCGCGCGATGCGGCGCATCCGCGAGCTGCTGCAGGAAAAGCTCACCGCCGAAGGGCTGGAGCTGCCGCTGCTGATGCAGGGCGAGGGCTCGCGCACGGAACTGCTGGAGCGCTTCCGTTTTCTCGGCAATGCGATCCTGGTCGCCAGCCAGAGCTTCTGGGAGGGTGTGGACGTGCGCGGCGAAGCCCTGTCGCTGGTGGTGATCGACAAGCTGCCCTTCGCGCCGCCCGACGACCCGGTGCTGTCGGCGCGCATCGACCGCCTGCGCGCGGCGGGGCGCAACCCCTTCATGGAATACCAGTTGCCGCGCGCGGTGATCAGCATGAAGCAGGGCGCGGGGCGGCTGATCCGCGACGAGGACGACCGCGGCGTGCTGATGATCTGCGATCCGCGCATGCTTGGAAAACCCTACGGCAAGTCCATCTGGCGCTCGCTGCCGCCGATGCGGCGCACGCGCGACGTGGTCGAGGCCGAAAACTTCTTCCTGCGCGCGCTGCCGGTAGAATTGCCGCATGAATAAGCACTACAGCATCGAACTGGCGGACCGGCTGAACACCGACTGCCACTGCGTCTCGCTCGACCGCGCCGGGCTGGAGGCGGAGCTGGAGCGCGTCAGCCCCGGCTTTCACGCCGAGGTGATGGCGGGGCGGCCGCACCTGTTCTCGGATTCGGTGGCCTTCGTCAGCGCCGAGCACGTGCAGCGCATGGCGCGCCTGGTCGCCGCCGTCGAGCGCGTGGTCGCGCTGCCTGCCTACGCTGCGCATGTGCTGGCGTGGGCGCCGGAGAGTGCGCGGCACCGCTGCGCCGCGCCCGGGGTTTTCCTCGGCTACGACTTTCACCTGGGCAATACCGGACCGCAACTCATCGAGATCAACACCAATGCCGGCGGCGGCCTGCTCAACGCCCTGCTGGCGCGCGCGCAGAAGGCCTGCTGTGATGACGTCGAGGCGCTGCTGCCGGGTGACCTGGCCGGCGATACGCCTGAGCACCTGTTCCTGGGGATGTTCCGCGCCGAGTGGCGCGCGTTTGCCGCAAAAGTCGGCGCCGGCGACGCGGTGAAACGCATTGCCATCGTCGACGAAGCGCCGCTGACGCAATACCTCTATCCCGAATTCGTCCTGTTCAAGCGCCTGTTCGAGCATGCCGGCATCGAGGCGGTGATCTGCGATCCGCAGGAGCTGGCCTTGCGCGACGGCGCGCTTTGGCACGGCAGCAATCGCATCGACCTGGTGTACAACCGGCTCACCGATTTCGCGCTGGACGCGCCGGCCAACGCGGCGCTGCGCGAGGCGTGGCTCACCGATGCGGCGCTGATCACACCGCATCCGCAGGCGCACGCACTGTATGCCGACAAGCGCAACCTGGTGGCCTTGTGCGACGACGCGCTGCTGGCCGGGTGGGGCGTCGATGCCGAAACCCGCACCACGCTGGCGAACAAGATTCCGCGTACCGAACTGGTGGTGCCGGCGAATGCCGACGACCTGTGGGCACGGCGCAAGCAACTCTTCTTCAAGCCTGCTGCCGGCTACGGCTCCAAGGCCGCCTATCGCGGCGACAAGATCACCAAACGCGTCTTCGACGAAGTGCTGGCCGGCAACTACATCGCGCAGGCGCTGGTGCCGCCGTCCTCGCGCACGCTTAGGGTGGACGAGGCGCCGGTCGAACTCAAGCTCGATCTGCGCAACTATGTTTACAACGGCCATGTCCAGTTGATTGCCGCGCGTTTGTGGCAGGGGCAGACCACCAATTTCCGTACGCCCGGCGGCGGTTTCGCGCCGGTGCTGACGGTGCCGCAGGGGACGCCATGAAAGTCTTCGGTCTCGCCGGCTATTCCGGCTCGGGAAAAACCACGCTGCTGGAAGAACTGATCCCGCGCCTGACGGCGGCCGGGCTGAAGGTTTCGCTGATCAAGCACGCCCACCATCGCTTCGACATCGACCACCCGGGCAAGGATTCCTACCGCCTGCGCGAGGCCGGCTGCTCCGAGGTGTTGCTGATCTCCGATCAGCGCTGGGTGCTGATGCACGAATTGCGCGGCGCGCCGGAGCCTTCGCTGGACGAGCAGATCGCGCGTTTTTCGGACTGCGACCTGGTGCTGGTCGAGGGCTTCAAGTACACGCCCATCCCCAAACTGGAAGTGCATCGGCCTTCGGTCGGCAAGCCGTTGATCGCCGGCAGCGGCGTCGAAACCATTGTCGCCGTGGCGACCGACGAGCCTGCTGCGCTGGCGTCGCAGACTGCGCTGCCAGCCGGGTTGCCAATACTCGACCTCAATGACCGCGATGCGGTTGCCGATTTCATCCTTCGCCACATGGGGTTTCGCCAATGAGCGGCATGCTTGATTTTGACGACGCCCTGGCGCGGCTGCTGGCCGGCGCGAACCCGGTGCGCGAGACCGAGGCCGTGCCGACGCAGGCGGCGGCAGGGCGGGTTCTGGCGCACGGCTTGCGCTCGTCGATCGACGTGCCGCCGCTGGACAACACCTCGATGGATGGCTATGCCGTCCGCTACGCCGACGTGCCGGTGGCCGGCACGCGACTCGTCGTCGCCCAGCGCATCGCGGCGGGCAGTGTCGGCCACGTGCTGGCGCCGGGCACGGCCGCGCGCATCTTCACCGGCGCACCGCTGCCGGCCGGAGCCGATGCGGTGGTGATGCAGGAATTGTGTGCCGTGGATAACGGTAGCGTGACGGTGAATCATGTGCCGCGCTCTGGTGAGTGGATCCGCCGTCGTGGCGAGGACATCGCCGCCGGAGGCGAAGTATTGGCGGCCGGCACGCGCTTGTCGGCGGCGCACGTCGGCGTCGCTGCATCGGTGGGCGCAGCGCAGCTCACGGTGTTTCGCCGCCTGCGGGTAGCGCTGTTCTCGACCGGCGACGAACTGGCGATGCCCGGCGAAGCGCTCAAGCCCGGTGGCATCTACAACTCAAATCGCTACACGCTGCGCGCGCTGCTGGAAGGCCTCGGCTGCGAGGTGGCGGACCTCGGTATCGTGCCCGACTCGCGCGAGGCGACGCGCGCGGCGCTGCGCGATGCCGCGGCGGGCAACGACCTGATCCTCACCAGCGGAGGGGTTTCAGTCGGCGAGGAGGATCACGTCAAGCCGGCGGTGGAAGCCGAGGGCTCGCTCGACCTGTGGAAGATTGCCATCAAGCCGGGGAAGCCGCTGGCGTTCGGAAACGTTATGCGAAGCGGTATCCACGCGGACGGCGCTAGCTCGCTCTGCGTACCTGGGATTCCGCTTCGCGGGCAGGTAACGGCGGCATCGTTCATAGGTCTGCCGGGCAACCCGGTCTCCAGCTTCGTGACTTTCATCATGCTGGTGCGGCCCTTCATCCTCAAGGCGCAGGGCGCTTCTGACGTGACGGCGCGAGCGCAGGCATTGCGCGCCGATTTCGAATGCAAGGGCGATCCGCGCCGCGAGTTCCTGCGCGCCCGCATCAATGCCGAAGGCGGACTGGAGCTGTTCCCCAACCAGAGTTCCGGCGTGCTGACGTCCTGCACCTGGGCCGACGGGCTGATCGACAATCCGCCGCGACAGGCGATTGCGCGCGGCGACACCGTGCGTTTCCTGCCGTTTTCCGAACTGCTATAGTGAATCGATGATGGTCAAGGTACTTTTCTTTGCCGGTTTGCGCGAGGCGCTGGGTACGGGTGCCGAGACGCTGTCCTTGCCTGCCGGCATCGCCACGGTCGGCGCACTGCGCGACCATCTTGCCGCGCGCGGCGAGCCTTGGTCGGCACTGGTGTCGACCAAGAATATGCGTTCTGCGGTGAATCAGCAGATGGTCGGTTCTGACGCACCCGTCAAGGCCGGCGACGAAGTGGCGTTTTTCCCTCCGGTTACGGGAGGCTGAGATGCCGGTCAGCGTGCAGGAAGCCGATTTCGATGCCGGTGCCGAGATTGCCGCGCTGTCGGCAGGGCGCGAGGATGTCGGTGCGGTCGCCAGCTTCGTTGGTCTCGTGCGTGCGGACAAGGCCGTTGAGAAAATCGGCGCTGGCGTTACGGCGATGACCCTCGAACACTATCCGGGTATGACCGAGACCGCGCTGGAAGATATCGTCAAGGAGGCACGCCAGCGCTGGGAGTTTTTTGATGCGCGGGTAATCCATCGCGTCGGCCGGCTGCTGCCGGGCGATCGCATCGTCCTGGTGGCGGTGGCCTCGGCGCATCGCGGCGAAGCCTTTGCCGCCTGCGAGTTCATCATGGACTACCTGAAAACGCGCGCGCCCTTCTGGAAGAAGGAACAGACACCCGACGGCGGGCGCTGGGTGGATGCCCGCGAGAGCGACGACCATGCCGCCAGGCGCTGGAATTCAGGCGCCGACTAAAACGATTTGCTGCGGTCAGAGTTTGGCTGCTTCGCTCTTCAGCGTCATGATGGCCGCAACGGTTTCCTTGGAGGCGCCAGCGAAGGGGCCACCCAGTGCCGCCTTGGCTCCGGCCTTGTCGCCGCCTTCAACCTTCTTCACGACATCCGCGGCACAGACGTGGAAGTTGGCGTGTTTTTTCACCAGATCCTGATAGTGCGCAGCGGCCTTGAATTTGGCGCCCTCGCCATAAATCCACTTGCCCAGGTCGCACAGGTTGTCCTTGCATACCGTGGCGCTGCTGAGAGTTTCGGTACTGGTGCCGTCGATGAACTGGCCAAGCCGGACTTTCCACTTGATGTGGGCTGCAATCGCATCGTCGAAGTTCATTTATTTCTCCCCGGGTTGATTGTCAAAACACGAGTCATGCCTACTTGAAGCGTTTGACGCTGTCCTGCAAGCTGCTTGAAAGATCCCGCAGGCGCCGCGCAGAATTCACTGTTTGATTCAGCGATGCGGATGTATCTTCCGACATCTTGACGATTTCTTCGACGCTGGTGGAGATCTGCTTGGTGGCCGAGCTCTGTTCCACCAATGCGCCGGTAATGTCGTTGACCACGGCCAGCACCCGTTTGGAACTGTCGCGGATCTGCTGGATGGATTCGGCGCCCTGCTCGGTCAGGCTGACGCCCTTTGCCGCCTGGGCCACACCGGACTCCATGCTGGCGACAGCGCCGTGAGTGCCCGACTGGATGCGGCCAACCGTGGCTGCGATATCGGCGGTCGACAGGGTTGTGCGCTCGGCGAGTTTCCTGACCTCGTCCGCCACCACCGCGAAGCCGCGCCCTTGCTCGCCGGCGCGGGCCGCCTCGATCGCTGCGTTGAGCGCGAGGAGATTGGTCTGATCGGCAATTTCCTTGATGGTCTTGACGATCGAGGTGATCTCTTCGGATTGACGTCCGAGTTCCTGAATGGCGACAGACGAGGAGTTCACTGCATCCGACAGCCGCTGCATCTCCGCAGTGGCGTCGTGGATCACCTGAGTGCCGTTGTCGGCCAGGCTGCCCGCCTGCTGCGACAGGCTGAAGGCTTCCCGCGCGCTTTCCTCCACGAGGTTCATGCTGATGGTCATTTCCATCACCGACACCGAAATGGACGACGCTGCTTCGGACTGCTTGCCGGCATGGGCCGAGACGTTTTCCGACGCCTGCATCATCTCTTCCGAGGCGCGCCCGAGGTTATCGGCGCTCTCGCTGACTTCGCGGATCATGCCGCGCAGATGTCCCTGCATCTCTTTCATGCCCGCCAGCAGGCTTTCGCTGTCGCCGGGCAGGCAGACCACCTCGGTGCCGAGATCACCGGCCGCAATGCGACGGGCGACGGCGACGGCTTCGCTCGGATCGCCACCGAGCAGGCGCATCAGGTTGCGGCGCATCAACACCAATGGCGTGGCCACGATGGCGGCGACGATCAGACCCCAGAGGAGGAACTTGATCGCCTCCTCACGGAATATCTTGTTGACGTCGTCGAGATAGATTCCGCTGCCGACGATCCAGCCCCACGGCGCGAAGCCCATGACATAGGAAATCTTGGCCACCGGATCTTTTTCGCCGGGCTTGGGCCAGTAATAATCGACGAAGCCCTTGCCGTCTTTCTTCACGACGGTGACGAACTCGTTGAACAGGAATTTGCCGTTGGGGTCCTTGAGGGTGGACATGTCCTTGCCCTCGAGTTCCGGCTTGATCGGATGCATCAGGGTTTTGGGGGCCATGTCGTTGACCCAGAAATATTCGACGCCGTCGTAGCGCATATTGCGCAGTACGGCCAGTGCGCTGGCCTGCGCCGTTTCGAGGGGCATCTTGCCTTCGGTCACGGATTTCTCGTGCTGGGCGATGACGCCGTACGCGACCTCGACCAGATTGCGCACTTTCTCCTCGCGATCCTTCAGGAGCAAACTGCGTTCGGTATACAGCACACCGACGAACAGCACTACAAGCGCGGTGACGGTCGCCAGGATGGTGGCCACCAGACGGGTATTGAGCGATATGGGTGTTTTTGTTGACATGCTCTTCTCCTCCGGTTCATCGAGCTGCGACAACGGCCTCAGGCAAAGCTTCTGCTATGCAATGTCCATGCTACTCCAAAGGCCTGGTTAGCGCTAAAGGCATAACAAATCGCAACGCGCGATGTCTCGGTCGGCTGCAATAAAAAACGGCTGACCACCTGCGTGGCCAGCCGTCGGCAAAACATTGCGACCGTCCGGGCTATTTGCGTTTGGCGCCGCCGGCGGCCTTTTTCATGGTTTCGCCGACATTGCCCATAGCGGCTGTGGAAGCCTTCGAAATCTGTTCGAATGCCGCGTTGGCAGTGGTGATCGCCTGCTGGAACGATTCCATCATGTTCGGCGTTTGACCGGGCAGGGTCTTCATGAAGGCCTGCATGGATTCCGTCATATCCTGATTGCCGGAGGCCAGTTGTTCGGTCACCAGCCGGGCGAACTCGGCGCGGGCGGAGTTGCTGATCTCGGCAATTTGCTGCGCGGCGGCGACCATGCGCTGGGTGGTTTCCTGAGCGTACTGGGTGCGCAATGCCATCATCGCCTGCGGATCAGTCGCGCCGGTTTGGGCCTTGGCGTTTTCGACGCCGCTTTTGAACATTTCCTTGGCCAATTCGGACTGCAGCGCCATGATGCGCTGGGAATTCTCAATCGAAAGCTGCGCCATGCGCATGGCAGCTTCCATGTTCTTGCGGTGAAGTTCGCTGAATTGCTCGATCTTGCCTGCCATGATGTTTCTCCTGTAATTGAGCTGCCAAAATAAGAATACCACCAACGGCTTACACCAATCTGATCTAAATCAACCTGCATCGCCCTGACATGGGGTGTTGTTTGAAAACTCCGGGTGAACCATACTTGACATTTGTAGCATTTAGCGGAAGGGACCAATCATGAAAATGCTGGGTATCGGCCTGGTGCTGCTGGTGGCGCTGGAACATTTCTATTTTCTTTACCTCGAGATGTTCCTGTGGACCAAACCGAAGGGCCTCAAGACCTTTGGCAATACGCCCGAGAAGGCCGAGGCGTCGAAGGTGTTGGCGGCGAATCAGGGGCTCTACAACGGCTTTCTCGCCGCCGGATTGCTTTGGGGCTTGATCTATCCGAACGCCGCCGCCGGTATTCATATCCAGATGTTTTTTCTGGCGTGCGTGATCGTTGCCGGGATTTACGGTGGTCTGACGGTCTCCAAGAGAATCATGGTTCTGCAAAGCGGACCTGCGCTGCTGGGCGTGTTGGCGCTGCTGGCTGCTTAGCCGCTATTACAGAAGAGCGCTCATGGCAGCCCCCAGCACCAAATGGAAGGAACAGATCACGCCCGACGAAGCCGAACGGCACGCCGGATACGCGCGCGACTTCGAGCAGATTCAGGCGCTGAAGTCGGCAAAATACGGCAAGGGCCGGGCCTTGCACCGCAAGCAGCAACTTGGGCTGCACGGTACATTCGAGGTCTTGTCCGACGTGCCAGAGCATGCACGTCACGGGTTGTTTGCCCGGGCGGCCACTTACCCGGCATGGGTCCGGCTGTCCAATGGCGGAACCGATCGACAGGCTGACAGGAAGCCGGACGTGCGCGGCTTTGCCATCAAGGTCAAAGGCGTAAACGGCCCCGGTGCACTGGGTTCGGGTGCGACCGAGAGCCAGGACTTTCTGCTGATCAATCATCCGGCATTCGCCTTTGCCGGGGCGGACGAATTTGTCGGTCTGGTAAAAAGCCTGACCAAGGGGCCGGGAGCCCTGCTTGGCTATCTGATTTCGCGCTATGGTTTCCTCGGTGCCATGGGGATGATGAAGCGCTTCGCAAAAACATTCAACGCGCCCTTTACCGGTTTCGCCACCCAGCCCTTCTATTCCGCGGCGCCGATTGCCTGCGGCCCCTACGCGGTGCGGGTGCGTTTGCAGCCGGCCAGCGACGAGGTGACGCCGGGGGCTGCGGCCGATTGGGCCGGAGATTTTCGCGGCCATCTGGCGCGCGGGCCGCTGCACTTCAAG
Source organism: Sulfuritalea sp. (assembly GCA_044344235.1). GTDB lineage: Bacteria > Pseudomonadota > Gammaproteobacteria > Burkholderiales > Rhodocyclaceae > Sulfuritalea. The sequence goes on from JBIJDI010000002.1 coordinate 16,371, forward strand.
CTGCAACTGCAGTTCTTCGTCGACGAAGCGCGCACGCCGATCGAGGATGCGTCGATTGACTGGCCCGAGGATGTGGCGCCCTATGTCACGGTCGGGGTGTTGACTTTACCGCCGCAGGAAACCGCGGACGCCGCAGGGCAGGCGCTGACGACGACGATCGAGTCAGCTGCCTTCGATCCCTGGAGTGCGCTCATGGCGCACCGCCCGCTGGGCGAAGTCATGCGCGCGCGAAAAGTCGTGTACTACCAGAGCCAGACCGGCCGCCGTTAACGTGAAACAACACGTTCGGAGCGACGGGTGATAGTCGAGCGAAGCGAGCCAATCAGTAGCCTCCCCGCGAGGGGAAGGTCGCATGCGACGTTTGCGATTGGGGGATGGGAGGGGAGGGCCTTCAATTCGCCTTTCGCGTGTTTCATCATCGGCGGTTGGCTCTCGCGGCCATGAGCGTTAAGGCGGCTTAGCCGGCGCAGACCCGGTTGCGGCCGGCGCTCTTGGCGGCGTAGAGATTTTTGTCGGCGGCGTCCAGCAAATCCTGCGGCTTCAGCAATTCGCCGGGCAGCACCGCGGCGCAGCCGACGCTGATGGTTACATGCTCATGCTGTTGTGCCGGAGCGTGAGGGATTCGCAAGGCCGCAATATTCTCGCGCAGGCGCTCACCCATCAGGGCGGCGGCGGCAATGTCCGCTTCCGGCAGGAGTATCGCAAATTCCTCGCCGCCGAAGCGGGCGACGATGTCCGCCGGACGCTGCAGCCCGGCGGCAAGCGTGGCGGCTACTTTCGTCAGGCAGACATCGCCCAGACCGTGGCCATAGTGGTCGTTGTAAGCCTTGAACGAGTCGATATCGATCATCAACAGGGCAAGCGACGCACCGGCGCGCTGGCAGCGACGCCATTCAAGCTGCAGGGCGTGGTCGAGGCGGCGGCGGTTGGCGATGTTGGTCAGCGAGTCGATGTGGGCCAGCGATTCGAGGAGATCCGCCTTGCGCTTGAGGAGGGCGTGATTGCGCACCCGGGCGCGCACGATGGGTGCGCTGAGCGGCTTGGTTATGTAGTCGATGGCACCGAGGTCGAGGCCGATTTCTTCATCGGATTCGGAACTCAGGGCGGTGACGAAGATCACGGGAATATTCTGGGTCGCGGGATTTCCCTTGAGGCGGCGGCAGACCTCGTACCCGTCCATGTCCGGCATCATGATGTCGAGCAGGATCAGATCGGGCTGCGGCGCTTTGTCCACCAACTGCAGCGCATCGAAGCCGGTGGTGGCGACACGGATCCGGTAGTCGTCGCCAAGAATCGCCGCCAACAGTTTGACGTTGCTGACCTGGTCGTCGACGATCAACACCAGCGGTTTGAGCTGAACCGCTTCGTGGGCCTTTACCGCGGTGTCAAGGGATATCATAAAAGTTCCAATTCAATCGCCGCCAGCGCTTTCTGCGCATCAATGAAATCATAGCGCGAAAGAGATAGTTCGAGCTGCTGCATCGATTCCGTGGCGCAACCGTTCAGCGCCGACTTCAAGGCGGCCAACTGCGCGTGGGGGATCAGTTCGTGACCCTCGATGGCTCGCGACAAAGACGTGCAAATCGCCCGCGCGGCGGCCGAATCCGCGGCCACCGCGCCGGCGCCAGGTTCCTCTGCGGTTGTCTGCGCCAGGAAGGCGGCCACTGCATCGAGCGTCGTGGCCAACTCGCTGCGCAGGCTGAGCAATGCCGGTCGCAGGGTCTCGCCCGTGGCTTCGGCATTGAGCAGACGCTCAAGGGCATGCGCCGCCTGTGAAAGCCCGCGGGCGCCGAGGTTGGCGGCAGAGCCCTTGAGGTTGTGGGCCATTCGCAGGGCTTCGTTGTCGCGCTGCGTGGCCAGGCTTTCTTCGATGGCGTCGGCCGCGCCGGTATGGTCGCTACTGAAGGCTTGCAGCAGATCCCTCAGCAAGTCCGGATCGCCATCGACGATTTCGTCGAGCCGGCGCATGTCGAAGCCCTGAATGTGCGCTGTTGTGCGCCCTGCCGGAGCCTCTGCGGCCTTTGGGTCGGCCGGGAATGCACCTACCGGCGGCAGATTCGGCAGCCAGCGCAGCAGTGTTGCGAAGAGTTCCTCGGTGTCAATCGGTTTGGCGACGAAATCGCTCATGCCGGCGTCCTTGCAGGCCGTCCTTTCCTCGTTCATCGCAGCGGCCGTCAGTGCAATCACCGGCAGGGCGGCGAAGCGCGGGTCGAGGCGCAGCCGCCGGGTGGCTTCGGGGCCGTCCATGGTCGGCATATGCACGTCCATCAGCACGGCGTCGAACTTCTCCGTTTCCAATAGCTGCAGGGCGATGGCGCCGTTGTCGGCGGTGCTGACCAGAATCCCCCTGCGGCTCAGGAACTCCTTCGTCACCATGCGATTGATCAGGTTGTCTTCGACCACCAGCACTTTTGCCCCCGCCAGAGACCCGGCAAGGTCAGTCGTTACCGCTTGACGCTCGTGCTTCTCGGGATGCAGCAGGGCGAAAGCGATCTCAACGGTGAAGGTGCTGCCGCGTCCTTCTTTGCTGCTGACATGCAACTCACCCCGCATCAGGTCGACCAGTCGACGGGTGATGGTCAGCCCGAGGCCGGTGCCGCCGTAGCGCCGCGTTATCGAACTGTCGCCCTGGACAAACGGCTGGAACAGTTGCGAAAGCGTTGTCGGATTGATGCCGATGCCGCTGTCCCTGACGGCGAATCGCAGCCGGGCCAGATCTCCCGCATGGCCTATGCTGCTGACGTCGACAGCGACTTCGCCGTGCTCGGTGAATTTGATGGCGTTGCTGACCAGGTTCGACAACACCTGCGTCAGCCGCAGCGGATCGCCGATCAGTTGTGCCGGCACCTCTGGCGCCACGGTCAGGGTAAGCGCCAGGTTCTTTTCTTCCGCAGCGAGGGAGAACAGGCTCGAAATGTTTTTCAGTACCCGGTCGAGTGGAAACTCGATGGTTTCGACGTGCAGGCGACCGGCCTCGATTTTCGAATAGTCGAGGATGTCGTTGAGGATGCCCAGCAGGGCCCGGGCCGAGCCATGTATCTTGCCCAGATAGTCCCGTAGCGTCGGGTCGAGCGGCTCGCTCAGCGCGATTTGAGACAGGCCGATGATGGCATTCATCGGGGTGCGGATCTCGTGGCTCATGTTGGCCAGAAACTGGCTCTTGGCCCGGTTGGCGCTTTCCGCCATCTCCCTTGCGTCGCGCAGCCCCTGTTCGGTACGGCGATGTTCGGTCAGATCGATGAATACCACCAGGCTGCGTTCGCCAATGGTGGTCAGGCGGATGTCCAGAATTCGGCGCTCGCCGTTCTTGCACGCCACCGTCACTTCCGCCGGAGTGACGGCGGATCCGCTCTGGCGTGCCTCTTCGACGCGACGGGCCCAGTTGACGGCCACCTGTTGGCGATAGTCCGGATCCGGATAGGCCAGGGGCCACCAGCAACTCAGATCGGGGATGTCCTCGATGGTGTAGCCGAGCGTCTCGGTGAACCGGTTGTTTATAAACTCCACGCGCTGGGTGCCGCCATTGAGCACCAGCATCGGCAGCGGTGATTCGTCCATGAGCTGACGCAGGTATTGTTCGCTGCGACGGACTCGATCCTCGGCTGCCTTGCGCGCCGTGATGTCCTGCACCGTGCCGACGCCGCTGACCAGATTGCCGCCCTGATCGATGACGAGATCCGCTTTCTCGTTGACCCAGCGAATCTCTCCATTCGCCAGGATTCGATGTTCGATGTCGTAGGGCTTGCCGGCCACCGCCTCGTTCCATTCGTCGAGCACGAACTGTCGGTCATGGGGATGAACCGCGGCGACAAAATCCTCCAGCGACATGGGCTGGCCTTGGGGAACGCCAAAAATCCGGTAGGTTTCATCCGACCACTCAAGGATGTTCGCTTGAACGTCGAGCTGCCAGCTGCCGACACTCGCAACGCTCTGCGCCCTGTTCAAGGTTGCCTGGGAGCGTGCCAAAGCCTCCTCCGAGCGCTTGCGCTCGGTGATGTCGATGCCGAAGGAGACCGTGGCCGAGGGCGTACCGGGATCGGTGACGACATTGTTCTGCCAGGCGATGATGCGCTCCCTGCCGTCCTTGGTCTGGATCGGGTTTTCGAAGGTGCGTGGCAGATCGCCCGCGGCATTGAGTCTGCCGAAGATTTCCCAGACGTGCGGGTAGCGCTCTTTCGGCACCACCAGTTCGAACCAGTTGCGACCCAGTACTTCATCGCGCCGGTAGCCGGAAATCTGTGCGGCCGCCTCGTTGAAAATGCTCACCCTGCCCTGGCTGTCGAGGCCGACTACCATGACGTTGGCGGTGTCTATAAGGCGTTCGGCAAAGCCTTGCGCGGCAAAGGCTTGTTTTTGTCGCCGCTGCGCCAGTCCGGCCAGAAACAGCGTGAGGCAGGCCGCGACGAGGAAACCGACCGTGCGCTGGATGGCGTTCCTGCGCCAGATGGCGAACACCGCATCGGCGTCGCGCGATACGATCACCAGCAGATTTGGATATTCCAGCCGGCGCAGCACGCTGACGCGCTCGATCTTGGAGACGGCGGTGGTATTGATGTGGCGCGTGACACCTGCCCCGGACTTCAGGTGTTCGCTGAAAGCCGGCCCCGTGGCGATGCTCCTGCCGATAAGGGCCAAATCGGGCAGGGCGTAGAGAATGTCGCCGTCGGTGTTGACCAGCAGCGCCTGCCCGGCATCGCCGGGCACGATGCCCACGAGTACGGAGTGAAAGTACTTCGGCGCCAGGGTGGCGACTGCAACGCCTTCGAAGCGGTGGTCCGCCCCGCGAATCGCGCGCGACACCACGATGGTGGCAATCTCGGTGACAGCAGTGATGATCGGTCGCGAGACAAAGGTGCGATCCTGGCCCGCCGCATCGGCATCGCGGTGAACGGTAAAGTATTCTCGTTGCGAGACGTCGATGCCGCGGATCTTGTCGGCCGTCGCCGTATCGATGCTGCTGCGGGTGGTGATCACGCGGCCCGCGCTGTCGGTGGTGAGAAAGAACCTGACCTCCGGAAAAGGCTTCATTCGTTCCCCGTGAGAACGCTCCAGATTGGCAATTTTCGGCGGAGGCGTTGCCAGTCGTTCCTCGACGGTCCGCTGCAACAACATGTCGACGCTGCGAATCGCCGAGGTGATCTGCGCCTCTGCCGTATGCGCCTGCGCCTCGAGCAAGCGGTATTCCTGCTGCAGGGTGTTCTGGTAGCTCTGGTAGGTATTCCAGCCGAGCAGAAGGCCGATCAGGAGGATCAGCAGGCTCGGCAGCGCCCAGATGGCAGGCGCACGCATGCCACCAAGGAAGGGCATGGCGGGAGACGGGGACGGCGACTGGGTCACGATTCTGAGGCGGGCGGGCGGGAGCCGTAAAGATAGCACTTTAGCGATGGATTGAAATCCTTCGGGCAATCCCCATATCAGGTCCAGTGACATTCTTCTGAGGCTTATCCCATGCGCTTCGACAAATTTACGACCAAGTTCCAGCAAGCCGTTTCTGATGCCCAGAGTCTGGCCGTCGGCAACGACCAGCAGTTCATCGAACCGCAGCACCTGCTGCTGGCCCTGATCAATCAGGACGACGGCAGTACCGCATCGCTGCTGGGACGCGCCGGGGTCAATATCGGCGGATTGAAAACGGCGCTGGGCAAGGCCATGGATCGCCTGCCGAAGGTCGAAGGCCACGGCGGCGAGGTCAGCATCGGCCGCGATTTGACCAATCTGCTCAACATCACGGACAAGGAAGCGCAGAAGGCCGGCGACCAGTTCATCGCCTCCGAAATGTTCCTGCTGGCGCTGACCCAGGACAAGGGTGAGGCCGGGCGCCTGCTCAAGGAAGCGGGACTCAACCGCAAGGCGCTGGAGGATGCGGTGAAAGCCGTGCGCGGCGGCGAGAACGTCGGTTCGCAGGATGCCGAAGGCCAGCGCGAGGCGCTCAACAAGTATTGTCTCGATCTCACCGAGCGCGCGCGGCTGGGCAAGCTCGACCCGGTGATCGGCCGCGACGACGAGATTCGCCGCGCCATTCAGATTCTGCAGCGCCGCACCAAGAACAATCCCGTGCTGATCGGCGAGCCCGGCGTCGGCAAGACCGCCATCGTCGAGGGCCTGGCGCAGCGCATCGTTAACGGCGAAGTGCCGGAAACGCTGAAGGACAAGCGCGTGCTGGTGCTCGACATGGCCGGTCTGCTGGCCGGTGCCAAGTACCGTGGCGAGTTCGAGGAACGCCTCAAGGCGGTGCTCAAGGAGGTGGCGCTGGACCAGGGCCGCATCATCCTGTTCATCGACGAGATGCACACCATGGTCGGTGCCGGCAAGGCCGAAGGTGCAATCGACGCCGGTAACATGCTGAAGCCGGCCTTGGCGCGCGGCGAACTGCACTGCGTCGGCGCCACCACGCTCGACGAATATCGCAAGTACATCGAGAAGGACGCGGCCCTCGAACGCCGCTTCCAGAAGGTGCAGGTCGACGAGCCGAGCGTCGAGGCGACCATCGCCATCCTGCGCGGCCTGCGCGAGAAGTACGAGTTGCACCACGGTGTCGATATCACCGATCCGGCGCTGGTCGCCGCCGCGGAGTTGAGCCATCGCTACATCACCGACCGCTTCCTGCCGGACAAGGCCATCGACCTGATCGACGAGGCGGCGGCGAAGATCAAGATGGAAATCGACTCCAAGCCGGAAGTCATGGACAAGCTCGACCGTCGCCTGATCCAGTTGAAAATCGAGAGCGAAGCGGTGAAGAAGGAGAAGGACGAGGCCTCGAAGAAACTCCTGATATTGATCCGCGACGAGATGGACAAGCTGGAGCGCGAATACGCCAACCTCGATGAAATCTGGCGCGCCGAGAAGGCCCAGGTGCAGGGTTCGGCGCACATCAAGGAAGAGATCGACAAGATTCGCGGGCAGATGGCCGAACTGCAGCGCAAGGGCGCTTTCGACAAGCTGGCCGAACTGCAATACGGCCAGTTGCCCAAGCTTGAAGCGCAACTCAAGGCGGCCGACTCGGCCAGCGAGAAAGTCGGCGCTGGCGGTACGGCGAAAAACAGGCTGCTGCGCACCCAAGTCGGCACCGAGGAAATCGCCGAGGTCGTTTCGCGCGCTACCGGCATTCCCGTCAGCAAGATGATGCAGGGTGAGCGCGAGAAGCTGCTCAAAATGGAAGACAAGCTGCACGGCCGCGTGGTCGGGCAGGACGAGGCCGTGCGCCTGGTGTCTGATGCCATCCGCCGCTCGCGCGCCGGGCTATCGGAAGAAAGCCGGCCTTACGGTTCCTTCCTGTTCCTTGGCCCCACCGGTGTGGGCAAGACGGAACTGTGCAAGGCTCTGGCCGAATTCCTCTTCGATGCCGAAGATCACCTGATCCGCATCGACATGAGCGAATTCATGGAGAAGCATTCCGTGGCGCGGCTGATCGGCGCGCCGCCGGGCTATGTCGGTTACGAGGAAGGCGGCCACCTGACCGAACAGGTGCGCCGCAAGCCGTACTCGGTGATCCTCTTCGACGAAGTGGAAAAGGCGCACCCGGACGTGTTCAACGTGCTGTTGCAGGTGCTCGACGACGGGCGCATGACCGACGGCCAGGGGCGCACCGTGGATTTCAAGAACACCGTGATCGTCATGACCTCCAACCTGGGCAGCCAGATGATCCAGCAGATGTCCGGCTCGGATTACCAGGTGGTCAAGATGGCAGTGATGGGCGAGGTCAAGACGCATTTCCGTCCGGAGTTCGTCAATCGCATCGACGAGATCGTGGTGTTCCACGCACTCGACGAAAAGAACATTGCCGGCATTGCCCGCATCCAGCTCAAGTACCTGGAAAAGCGCATGGCGAAGCTGGACATGACGCTGGAGGTTTCCGATGCGGCGCTGGCCATGCTGGCAGAAGCCGGCTTCGACCCCGTGTTCGGCGCGCGGCCGCTGAAGCGCGCGATTCAGGAGCGCATCGAGAACCCGCTTTCAAGGCTGATCCTCGAAGGCAAGTTCGGGCCGAAGGACCACGTCAAGGTAAATGTCGCCAAGGGGGCGTTGAACTTCAGCAGTTGATGCGGCTACCCGCCCATTTCGGCAACCGATGTGGGCGGGCTCGTTTGGGCTCTTTGTTGATCGATCGTTTCATGGTAAAACGCAACCTTGATCGATGTGTAACTGTTTTTGCAGGAGTCCTCCATGCTTGCCGTCACCGTTTCTCCAAAATTTCAGGTCGTCATTCCGCTTGCCGTGCGTGAGCAACTGAACATCGAGGCGGGCCAGAAATTCCAGATCGTGGCGTTCGACCGAAGAATCGAACTGCTTCCGATTGAGCCCGCCCACCAGTTGCGTGGCTTTCTTTCGGGTATCGCCACCAACGTTCCGCGCGAGGAAGATCGCTCTTGAATGTGGTCGATTCCTGCGGCTGGCTGGAATATTTCGCCGATGGGCCGAATGCTGATTTCTTCGCGCCGGCCATCGAAGAGACGAATCGACTCGTGGTGCCCACGCTCATTTTGTTCGAGGTCTTCAAGCGCGTCCTGCAACAGCGCAACGAAGCCGATGCTCTGCGTTCCATTGGCCTGATGCGACAAGGCCGCTGCGTTGATTTGACCGACAGCCTGGCTATCGGCGCGGCGAGCCTGTCGGTCGAGCTCAAACTGCCCCTGGCCGACAGCATCATCCTGCACATCGCACGGAATCAGGGCGCAACGCTGTGGACACAGGATGCGCATTTCGAGGGATTGCAAGGTGTCCGATACATCCGCAAGGCAGGGTAGCGAGCCCCGCCAGAGGAAGTCGGCGCTGGCGGGACGGCGCAACGATCAGGCGGCAAGCCGGGGTCTCGTTGCGCCTGAAGCTTCCCTGGACTGCAAGGAACTTGCAGAATGGGTAGCTGACCTGCGGGTGTTTCGTAGAACCATTGTCCGAAGACGAAAACCGGAAAGTGCTTGCGCCGATTTGTTGGCGGCAGGGCGTCGATGAGTAGTGAACTGTCCGCTTCGCTAACCGCCTTCGTCGCCTGGTGCGGCGAACACATGCGCGGCGACGAAAAAGGCGAGGCGCAGCTTTTCCTCGATCACCTGTTTCGCGCCTTCGGCCACGCCGGACTGAAGGAAGCCGGCGCGATCTGCGAAGAGCGCGTCAAGAAGGACGGCGGCGGCACGGCCTTCGCCGATCTGGTCTGGAAACCCGTCGTACTGGTCGAGATGAAGAAGCGCGGCACGGACCTCTCGAAGCATTACCGCCAGGCGTTCGACTACTGGACCCGCCTGGTCCCTGGCCGGCCGCGCTTTGTCGTGCTGTGCAATTTCGACGAGTTCTGGATTTACGACTTCGAAACGCAGATGGATGCCCCGGTCGACACCGTGCTGCTTGCCGACCTGCCGCAACGCTGGGGGCCGTTGGCCTTTCTCGGCGCCGTGCCGTCAGCGCCGACTTTCGGCAACCGCCACGAGGAAGTTACCCGCCAGGCAGCCGACCTGCTGGCCGAGGTTTTCAACTGCCTGGTGGTGCGCGGCATAGACCGCGACACCGCGCAGCGCTTCGCCCTGCAGGCATTGATGTGTCTGTTCGCCGAGGATATCGGCCTGCTCGAAAAGTATTTCTTCGCCCGTTTGCTCGATGAATGCAAGACCGGCGAGCAAGCCTACGACCTGATCGGCGGCCTGTTCGTCGAGATGAACACGCCGGGCAAGACACAGGGCGGCCGCTTCAAGGGCGTCGACTATTTCAACGGCGGCCTGTTCCGCGAGCCGGCGCGCATCGAACTCGACAGCACGGAAATCAACTTGCTGAAGAACGCCGCGCGTTCCGACTGGAGCAAGGTGCGCCCAGAAATCTTCGGCGCGATCTTCGAGCATTCGCTGGGCAAGGAAACGCGCCATGCGTATGGCGCCCATTTCACCAGCCCCGTCGACATCATGAAGATCGTCGGCCCAACCATTGTCGAACCCTGGCGCGAGCAGATCGAGGGTGCCAAGACCCTGAAGCGGCTGGAGGAACTGCTGGCCCGGCTGGAAAACTTTTGCGTGCTCGACCCCGCCTGCGGCAGCGGCAATTTCCTCTACATCGCCTACCGCGAACTCAAGCGGCTGGAGGCGCGCATCTACGAACGCATCGGCGAATTCGCCAGCCGCAACGCGGCGCAACGGCCCTTCGGCTTTGTCACCGCGCGCAACTTCTACGGCATGGACATCCAGCCCTTCGCCGTCGAACTGGCCAAGGTGACGATGATGCTGGCGCACAAGCTCGCCATCGACGAGCTGCACGTCAATGAAAATGCCCTGCCACTGGACAACCTCGACGCCAATTTCTCCATCGGTGACGCGCTGATTGCGCCGGATGGAACCCGCACCACGTGGCCCGTCGCCGACGTCATCATCGGCAATCCGCCCTTCCTCGGCGCCAAGCGGCTGAAGCCGGAGCGCGGCGCCGATTACGTCAATGCCGTGCGAAAGCTCTACCCGGAAGTGCCGGGCATGGCCGACTACTGCGTGTATTGGTTCCGCCGCGCCCACGACCATCTGCCGGTCTGCACTGTCGACGATCCGGTGGCGGGTCGCGCCGGACTGGTCGGCACGCAGAACATCCGCAACAACGCCTCGCGCATCGGCGGGCTGGATGCCATCTGTGCCGACGGCACGCTGATCGAAGCGGTGGATAACCAGCCGTGGAGCGGCGAGGCCAACGTGCATGTCTCGATCGCCAACTGGGTTCGCACGCAGGACGAGGCGCTGCTGCCGAAGACGCGGCGGCTGTGGTTCAAGAGCGCCCAGCGTGGTGCCAAGGATTTCGACCTCGACTGCCGCGAGGCGGCGAAGATCAATTCGGCGCTGGCCGATGGGGCGGATGTTGGTTCGGCGGCGGTGCTGGCGTGCAACACCGAGCCGCAGCGCTGTTTTACCGGCCAGATGATCGGCCACGAAAACTTTCTTCTCGAAGCGGCGCAACTCGATCAACTTGTGCAGCGCGACCCCAAGACCAGCGAAGTCGCTTTCCGCTACCTCAACGGTGACGAATTTCTCTCCGGGCGGCTGGACGCTCCGCGCTTCGTGCTGGATTTCAGCCAGCGCGATGTTTTGCAGGCCGCGGCCTTTCCCGCTG